>JALFXV010000017.1 GCA_022786545.1 Selenomonadaceae bacterium | reverse complement strand
GCATTGTAAAGCAGGGTGACTTTGTGAATCAGTTAAAGGCTGGAGCAATTCTTTCATATTTAAATATAGTGATTAATATCTGCGTGGGGCTGGTGTATACGCCTTTTATGATGCGTGCCCTGGGGCAGTCTGAGTACGGCCTGTATGCACTGATTGGCTCGGTGGCGGCATATCTCAACATACTGGATATGGGGCTGGCCAATACCCTGGTGCGTTATACGGCCAGGAACAGGGCTGTGGGCAGCAAGCGGCAGGAGGCGGAGCTGAACGGCCTGTTTCTGGCCATGTATTCGGTGATAGGGTTGCTGGCGCTTTTGGCAGGGGGATTTGTGTACTGCCATCTGGATACGCTTTTCGGGGTATCGCTAAGCAGTGATGAGCTGGCCCGGGCCAGGATTATGACGATACTGCTGGTGCTGAATATCTCCCTTACTTTTCCCTTTAGTATCTTTGCTTCCATCATGCAGGCTTATGAGCGGTTTGTGTATCTCAGGGCAGTAAACATCCTGCGCAGCCTGCTGATGCCTGTCATCATGGTGCCCTTGCTGCTGGTGGGATATGGCTCAGTGGCGATGGTGGCGGTTTCCGTGGGGCTGAATGTGGCCTGCCTTCTGCTGAATGTCTATTACTGCTGCAGCAGGCTGGATGTGCATTTTGCCCGGGGGCATTTTGACAGGGAATTTTTGCAGGAAATCGCCGGGTACTCGTTTTTTATTTTCCTGAATGCCGTGATGGACAAGGTGTACTGGGGCAGCGGCCAGTTTGTGCTGGGCATCGTGTCGGGAACCTTGCAGGTGGCGGTGTATGCCGTGGTAATGCAGTTTCTGATGATGTTTATGCAGTTTTCCACCGCTATCAGCAGCGTGTTCCTGCCCAAGGTGACAATGCTGGTGGCAAAGGGGGTAACGGCAGGGGAGCTGACGGCCTTTATGACCAGGATTGGCAGGCTGCAGCTTTATGTGATTGGCATGATTGTCAGCCTGTTTTTCCTGCTGGGCAGGGATTTTATCTGCCTCTGGGCAGGTGAGGGATATGCGGCGGCTTATCCGATGGCGCTAATGCTGATGCTGGTGATGACTATCTCGCTGGTGCAGAATGTGGGCATATCCATATTGATGGCGATGAATTTGAACCGCTACAGAATGACAGTGTATACTGTTTGTTCTTTAATTAGCTTTCTTGCCAGCTTTCCGGCAGCTATGGTACTGGGGGGCATGGGCTGTGCTTTGACTACTGCCTTGTCCCTTTTTATCAGCACGGGATTTTTTATGAACCGCTACTATAAGAATAAAATCGGGATTGATACGGGCAGGTTCTGGCGGGAAATGGCCAGGATATGGCTGGTGATTATTGCTTTTGTGATTATGGCCGGAGGACATAAATATTTTACGGGCAGCATTGATGGCTGGCTGATGTTTTTTGCCTATGCTGGCAGTTATATGCTGTTTTACTGCCTGTGTGTTTATAAAGGCTGTATGAATGATTATGAAAAAGGTTTGCTCCTGGGGGCAGTCAGGAAGTATATGGGAAGCAGGTGAGCAGTATGAAGATAGAAGGTTTGGCGGATGGCCGGTGCTGCGGCTGTGCTGCATGTGCCAATGCCTGTGCAGCCGGGGCCATCAGGATGGCAGAAAATCAGGAAGGGTTTCTTTATCCCGTAATTAATCATGAGCTGTGCGTTGGCTGCGGTGCCTGTGACAGGGCATGTCCCCGTCTGGATGGGTATCCTGTGGCTTATGCGGCAATATGCAACAGCACGGAAATCAGGGAAAAAAGTTCCTCCGGCGGTGTTTTCCGCCTGCTGGCGGAGAAAGTTCTCCGGCAGGGCGGGGCAGTTTATGGTGCAGCTTTTGATGAGAATTTTGAGGTGTGCCACTGCCGCGTGGACAATGCTGATGAACTGGAGAAGCTGCAGGGCTCCAAGTATGTCCAAAGCAGGATAGGGGAGGTTTTCCGCGATGTGAAGTCGCAGCTTGCCACCGGCAGGCTGGTGCTTTTTTCGGGGACTCCCTGCCAGTGCGAGGGATTGGTCTCTTATCTGGGGAAATCATACAGCAATCTGTATGTGGTGGATTTTATTTGTCATGGCGTGCCGTCACCATCTGTCTGGCGCAGCTATGTGCAGCATGTGGCAGGGCTGAAAAAAGGCACGGCAATATCCCACGTCTTCTTCCGCAGCAAAAACCTTTCCTGGGAAAGGTTTTTGCTCGAATTTACATTCGCAAATTCGAGCAAATACAGTAATGACCTGCATACGGATATATATTTGCGTGGTTTTCTGAAGGATTTGTACCTGCGGAAGTCTTGCTATGAGTGTACATCCCGGAAGCTGCACAGGGTATCTGATGTAACCGTGGCGGACTTCTGGGGTGTGCAGAAGGTGCTGCCGGATATGTACGATGGCAGGGGGACATCCCTGGTGCTGGTGCAGTCGGACAAGGGGCGCAGGCTCTTTGACGGCATTGATGCCAGGGTGGCCGAGGTGAGCTTTGCGGAGGCAGTGAGGGGAAATCCGGCCTATTTCTGTTCGCCTGCAATACACCCTAAGCGGGAGGCGTTTTTCCGGAGGTTTCAGGCAGGGGAGGCATTGGTGCCGCTGCTGAAGGAATTGCTGAAGGAGCCTGTGGCCAGGCGGGTGAAAGGCAAGCTGCGCTCTATCAAGGTA
>JALFXV010000059.1 GCA_022786545.1 Selenomonadaceae bacterium | reverse complement strand
CCAAATTTGGCAATAGTAGTATCATCGATTGCAATCATAACAGGTTCTTTAGCTAAACTTTCAGGAATAATACTCAGAGATGTGCTTGCTAGCATCTGCCGAATTTGTGAATTGGCAAGCTTGTCATTTGAAAGTGCGTGGTAATAACTGTTAAGCTTTTTATCACATACGCTCGATAAAAAAGTATTATGCAGATTACGTATAGATGTGAAATGTTCTGTATATAGCTGTCCTATTAAGAACAAAGCAAGCAATTTCTTTGTTGGTTTGGTTGCTGTGGAAATAAGTCCATAAATTTTTTGAAAAGTCTACCCAAAATATGATTTTCGTTGTATAATGAGCTCATCGCGTAAACCTCCTGATCTTGTGGTTGTGCTTAAACTCATTATATATCAGGATTGGGTTACGCGATTTTTATTTTTCCAAAAAGTTGTAAAGTGCTGTAATGGAAATTAATTTTATGAAATTTATCATAGTGCTTTAGGAGAAAATTGCGTATAATTGTATGTAAAATATATAGCATAATTTGGAGCGTGAGATTATGAAAACAGCTTTAACAATAGCAGGCAGTGATTGCAGCGGCGGGGCCGGGATACAGGCGGATTTGAAGACCATGCTGGCCAATGGGGTGTATGGCATGAGTGCCATTACGGCACTGACGGCGCAGAATACGACAGGGGTAGCGGCGATTATGAATGTGACGCCGGAGTTTTTGGGGCAGCAGCTGGACTGCATTTTTACGGATATTTTCCCGGATGCTGTAAAGATAGGCATGGTTTCAGACAAGGATTTAATCAGGATGATAGCCGGAAAGCTCCGGCAGTACCAGCCGCGCCATGTGGTGGTGGACCCGGTGATGGTGGCTACCAGCGGAGCCCGGCTGATAGCTGACGATGCGGTGGAGGTGCTGCAGCAGGAGCTGTTTCCCCTGGCAACTGTGCTGACGCCCAATATCCCGGAGGCGGAGGTGCTCTGGGGCGAAAAAGTTGTCAGCAAAGATGGCATGGAGAAGGCGGCAGGGGAAATTGGCAGGCAGTACGGCTGCGGCGTTCTCCTGAAGGGCGGTCACAGCATCAATGATGCCAATGACCTTTTATACAGAGATGGGGAATTGACCTGGTTTGCCGGGAAGCGCATTGATAATCCCAATACCCACGGGACGGGCTGTACCTTGTCCTCCGCTATTGCTAGTAATCTGGCAAAGGGCTGCGGGCTGGCGGAGGCCGTCAGGCTGGCCAAGGAGTATATTTCCGGGGCATTGGCAGATATGCTGGATTTGGGCAGGGGCAGCGGCCCTATGAATCACGGCTATATGATAAAATGATTTTCCCTTTTGCTGGCGTGATATGTTATAATGGGATATAGTCACTGTAATGGAATAATGACTGTCAGAAAGGGATATTTATTCATATGGAAAGAAATATCAGCGATAATGTAGACGAGAACATTGCATGGCACAGGCGGGCGGCGGAGGCTGGTAATGCCAAATCCATGTTTATGCTGGGGAAGCTTTTGTTCGAAGAAAAGAATGATGAGGAAAAGGGCATGTACTGGCTGCATAAGGCATATGAGAATGGCTATGCGGATGCGGCAGGCTACTGCGGCACGGACCTTTCCTATGAGCATGTGCCGGGGGGCATAGCTGTGACAGGTGCACGGAAGCATGTGAGCAATCTTAGCATTCCGCCTGTTATTGACGGGGTGACTGTGGTTGCTATCGGTGAGTATGCTTTCAGGTATTGCAATAATCTGCGCAGCATCAGGTTGCCGTCCGGGGTGACTGAGATAGGGCAGGGGGCCTTTTCCGGCTGCAGCGGGCTGAACAGCATCGATTTGCCGGACAGCGTAAGAAAGATAGGCGTAGGCGCTTTTTACAGGTGCAGCAGCCTCAGCAGCATCAAATTGCCCTCCGGCATGACTGAGATAGACCAGGGAACTTTTGCCGGGTGTAGCAATTTGTGGCGCATTGAGCTGCCGCCAGGCATAACCAAAATAGACGCTGGTGCTTTTTCTGAGTGCAGCAGCTTGGAGAGTGTTGCGCTGCCTGCCGGTGTGACTGAGATAGGCCAGGGGATTTTTGCCGGGTGCAGCAGCCTGGAGCGTGTCCTGCTGCCGGAAGGGTTGCAGAAAATCAGCGTGGGAGCATTTTTCAAGTGCATCAGCCTGGAAGGCATTGATCTGCCGGCAGGCATTACGGAGCTGGGGGATGGAGCTTTTTCCGGCTGTGTCAGCCTGACAGGCATAAAACTGCCGGATGGGGTGAGAAAGCTTGGCAATGGTGCTTTTGCCGGATGTATAAGCCTCACTAGCATGGAACTGTCCCCTGTATTGGCTGAGATTGCCGAGGATTCTTTTGCAGGCTGCATGAGGCTGGATAGAAGTGCTTTGGCAAAATTGCAGGCAATTAATCCTGATGTACAGCTTACTGCCAGTGAAAAATGTGAAAGATGATATGGTATAGGATGGCCCGGAAGCTGCAAGGTTTATTTTCTGTCGAATAAAACTGATGAGCCTATACAATGCTGGCAGCATATTTATATATCGGTTGACGATAAACCGCCAAATACGATATAATATGCTGTGGTTGATTCTACGAATTTATGCCCTGGTTGGAGTATTCAGCCAGGGCCAATTTATATTTTAGGAGGCTGTATCGTGGAGAAATATTCACCGCAAAGCATAGAAAAGAAATGGCAGTCCAAGTGGCTGGCTGAGAATGTCTACAAGACCGAGATGGACCCGGAGAAGCCAAAGTACTATTCCCTGGAGATGTTCCCGTATCCCTCCGGCAATCTGCACATGGGGCATGTGCGCAACTATTCTATCGGCGATGTGCTGGCCCGCTACAAGACTATGGAAGGGTTCAATGTCATCCATCCGATGGGTTTTGACGCTTTCGGCATGCCGGCGGAGAATGCTGCTATCAAGCACGGTGTAAAGCCTTCTGACTGGACCTACTCCAACATGGACAACATGAAGCGCCAGCAGCGTGAGATGGGCTTGTCTTATGACTGGGACAGGGCGGTGGCTACCTGCAGCCCTGACTACTATCGCTGGACCCAGTGGCTGTTCCAGCTTTTCTACAAGCGGGGGCTTGCCTACAAGAAAAAGGCTTATGTAAACTGGTGTGAGACCTGCGGCACGGTGCTGGCCAATGAGCAGGTTATCGAGGGTAAGTGCTGGCGCTGTGACTCCGATGTGGTGAAGAAGGATTTGTCCCAGTGGTTCCTGAAAATCACTGATTATGCCGATGTGCTGCTGAAGGATTTGGAGCTGCTGAAGGGCTGGCCGGAGCGTGTAAAAATAATGCAGGAGAACTGGATTGGCCGCAGCGAGGGCCTGGAGTTCAACCTGGACGTGCCGGAGCTGGGGGAGAAGATTGCAGCTTATACCACCCGTCCTGATACTGTCTACGGCATCACCTTCCTGGCGCTGGCGGCAGAGCATCCGCTGATTGAGAGGATTTGCCAGAACAATCCGAAGGCGGAGGAAATCAAGGCTTTCTGCAAGAAGGCCCAGAATCAGTCCGAGATGGAGCGCACTTCCTCCGAATCCGAGAAGGAAGGCATCTTCACCGGCCTTTATGCCATCAATCCGTTCAATGGCAACAAGGTGGAAATCTGGGTTACCAACTATGTGCTGGCAGAGTACGGCACAGGCGCCGTCATCGGCGTTCCTTCCGAGGATCAGCGTGACTGGATGTTCGCTACCAAGTACAATCTGAATATCATCATTACCCTTCAGCCGAAGGACAGGGAGCTGAAGCTGGAGGAAATGACCGAGGCTTATGTGGACAAGGCAGGGGTGCTGGTAAATTCCGCTGAGTTCTCCGGCATGGATATCAAGGCTGCCATGAAGGGCATCATGGACAAGGCAGAGGCGGAGGGCTTTGGCAAGCGCCGCGTGAACTACCGCCTCCGTGACTGGCTGATTTCCCGTCAGCGTTACTGGGGTGCGCCGATTCCTGTCATCTATTGCCCGGACTGCGGCGAGCAGCTTGTGCCTGAGGACCAGCTGCCTGTTATGCTGCCGGAGGATGTGAAGTTTGAGCAGGGGGCGGTTTCGCCGCTGGCTCAGAGCGAGTCCTTCGTGAACTGCACCTGCCCGAAGTGCGGCAAGCCGGCAAGGCGTGAGACCGATACCATGGATACCTTTATCTGTTCTTCCTGGTATTATCTCCGCTACACTGACCCGCATAACGACAAGCTGCCTTTTGACAAGGACAAGGTAAATTACTGGGCACCTGTTGACCAGTACATCGGCGGCATCGAGCATGCCATCCTGCACCTTCTCTATTCACGCTTCTTTACCAAGGTGCTGCGTGACGAGGGCATGGTGGACTTCTCCGAGCCGTTTACCAACCTGCTGACCCAGGGCATGGTGCTGAAGGATGGCAGCAAGATGTCCAAGTCCAAGGGTAACGTGGTTTCCCCGGAGGAGATTATTTCCCAGTATGGCGCGGATACGGCCCGGCTCTTTATCCTGTTTGCGGCTCCTGTTGACCGTGACCTGGATTGGAGCGACGAGGGCGTTGCCGGTGCTTCCCGTTTCCTGAAGCGTGTATGGCGCATCATGGAGACCTTTGAGGCTCAAATCAAGGCTGGTCAGGATGAGTACGATGTCAGCAGCCTGACCGAGGAGGAAAAGGAGCTGCGCCGCGTGCTCCACACCACCATCAAGAAGGTGACGGAGGATATCCGCGACCGCTTCATGTTCAACACCGCCATCAGCTCTATTATGGAGCTGGTGAATGCCTTCTATGCTTTCCAGAACAGCGAGACCGTCAACGGCAACCTGGTCCGGGAAGTTTCCGTGGCTATCATCAAGATGCTGGCACCGTTTGCGCCGCATATTACCGAGGAGCTGTGGAGCATCCTCATCGGCCAGGGAAGCGTGCATCAGCAGAGGTGGCCTGAGTGTGACGAGGCGGCCACTGTCAAGGCAGAAGTGCAGATTGTATTGCAGATCAATGGCAAGGTCCGTGACCGCATCATGATTGCTACCGGCATCAGCCGTGAGGAGATGGAGGTAGCTGCCAAGGCCAATGCCCGCGTGCAGGAGCTGACTGCCGGCAAGACTATCGTCAAGATGATTTGCGTGCCTGACAAGTTGGTGAACATTGTAGTGAAGTAAATTTCATTTTCTGTGTGAATTTTGGGTGTGCCCTGCTTTTGCGGGGTGCACCTTTTTGCATGGAAAGTTTTGTGCGTATGCTGCACTTTTATCTTATGAAAAATTTTGACAACAATGTACGTGAGAGAAGGAAAAAATTACCATTGTCCTTATGTGATGGAAAAATCTTGACATGTGTTCAGCCTAAGTTTACAATATTATGGCGTTTGGGTAATTATCATATTATTTTTATGGAGGAGTTATTGTATTATGATGAGTGCAACTTTTGCAAAATGGCAGAGCATCAGCCTGATTTTGCGCATCGTAATCGGCATGGTTATCGGTGCGGCATTTGCGCTGACTATGCCTGGCAACACTGTGGTGCCGATTTTTGGTACTTTGTTTGTGGGCCTGTTGAAGGGTGTTGCGCCGGTGCTGGTATTTGTGCTGGTTATCAGTGCCCTGGCTAATGCTGCCGGTGATATCGGCGGGCGCTTCAAAAATGTAATCTTCCTGTATGTGCTGGGAACCCTGCTGGCTGCTGCTACGGCTGTGGCTGCCAGTGTAATATTTCCTGTTACCATGAAGCTGACTGATGCGGCAAATAATGCGGCACCGGACGGCATCGGGCAGATTATTACCACTATCCTCACCAATGTGGTGGCAAATCCTGTTTCCGCCGTTATGACAGGCAACTACCTGAGCATCCTCTGCTGGGCGATTATTTTCGGCATGGGCTTCAAGAAGCTGGCTTCCAAGGAAACCCGCAACGTGGTGGCTGATTTTGCCGCTGTGGTTTCCAAGGCGGTGTTCTGGATCATCCAGATGGCTCCGTTTGGTATCATGGGCCTGGTTTTCTCCGCAGTTTCCGAGAACGGCCTGGCTATCTTCATTGATTACGGTATGCTGCTGGTGGTGCTGGTAGGCTGCATGTTCACCCTGGCTTTTATTGTCAACCCGGTTATCAGCTTTGTTTTCCTGAAGCGCAATCCTTATCCGCTGGTGCTGCGCTGCCTGAAGGAAAGCGGCGTGACAGCCTTCTTTACCAGAAGCTCCGCTGCCAATATCCCTGTCAACATGGAGCTTTGCAAGAAGCTGGGGCTGGATGAGGACTTTTATTCCGTGTCCGTTCCTCTGGGGGCTACCATCAACATGGAGGGGGCGGCTATTACCATCACTGTCATGACTATGGCGGTTGCCCATACCCTGGGCATCAATGTTGATATCCCTACTGCCATTGTGCTGTCTGTGCTGGCAACTGTAGGTGCCTGCGGTGCTTCCGGCGTGGCTGGCGGCTCCCTGCTGCTCATCCCTATGGCCTGCTCTTTGTTCGGCATCAGTAACGATATTGCCATGCAGGCTGTAGGCGTAGGCTTCATCATCGGCGTGGTGCAGGATTCCTGTGAGACTGCCCTCAATTCTTCTACTGATGCCCTGTTTGCCGCTACGGCTGAGTATCATGACCGCTTGAACAAGGGCGAAGGGGTAGAGTTTTAAGCTGCGCCGGTGGCAAAATAAATTATTTTCGTCCGTGCATACAAAAAAAGACAAAAATGCGTTGCACCTGTAAAGGAAATTGGTGTATAATTTTACACTGAGAAGTGTGACCTTATGCTTACTTTATGGGTAGATTTTGCAGCCTGGGAAGGTGATTTCTCAGGTTGCTTTTTTCTAAAGGTAAAAGGGGAAGAGAGTTTTGTAGAGGAGGTTTTTTCATGTCGTCTAAAAATTACACGCCATTGTTGTCAACAATTTCAGGGGGAATGGCTATTCTGGTAGCTTTGGTAGGCATAGCTTCTGACGCGATACCTGATGCCCTGATATTTGCCTTGCTGATAGTTGAGGGCATGCTGTTGATTACATTGGCAAGGACCAATGCCAAGCTGCTGGCTATGACAGAGGATGGTTCTGCGGCGCAGCCTGCAACGGTGTCCCGCAGCCAGGCCGGTGATGGGGCGGTGGCAAAGTATCAGGCATTTCTCAGGAAGATGGCCAATATATCCCAGCAGCTGGCGGCTTCTTCGGAGGAGCTTACGGCCAATACCCAGCAGTCTGCTGACAGCGCCATCAAGATTGCCGAGCATGTGGGCTCTGTCAGCCAGGGGATGGAGGACCAGGTAAAGGATTTGAATACATCTATGGAGGCGATAGACGGTATCTTCAATGATATTATTGCCATGACCGAGAAGGCGGAAACTGCCAGGCAGTCAGCTGAGGATATGGCAACCACCGCCCATGAGGGGGCGGCCCTGATGGAGCAGGCTGTGGATATGATGGGCAATATCGAAAGAAGTGTGCACGAGTCTGCCAATATGGTCAACCGGCTGGGCGAGCAGTCCGAGGCCATTGGCCAGATTGTGGAGTCTGTTTCTTCCATTGCTGACCAGACCAATCTGCTGGCGCTGAACGCAGCTATTGAGGCCGCCCGTGCCGGTGAGGCAGGCAAGGGCTTTGCCGTGGTGGCTGAGGAAGTGCGCAAGCTGGCAGCAGAGTCCCAGGAAGCAGCCAAGCACATCAAGGAAAATATCACCTCCATCCAGCAGGCTACCCAGGATACTGTCAAGGCTATGGAGCAGGGAACTGCCGAGGTTGCCAGCGGTACTGAGTCCATCCGCCAGGTGGGCAGCCAGTTCGGTTCCATCATGGAGAAGATTGATGATATCCAGGGGCAGATGGGCGGCATTACCAGTGCCGTGGATGTGGTGTCCCAGGGGGCAGAAAAGATTGTCTTTGCTGTTGATTCGATGGATGAAATCAGCCGCAAGGTCAACGAAAGCACTAAGGTTATTTCCGGGGAAACCCAGCAGCAGTCTGCTTCCAATGAGGAGATTGCGGCAGCTTCCCTGGCTTTGGCAAACCTGGCTGAGGAAATGCAGACTGAGGTTACCAATTTCCGGGTGTAATTATTCTGTAAATTTCAGTTTGTCGTAGTGCTTGTTTGTAACTACGAGCATATACTGGCTGAAATAATTTGGTAGTTCGTGGACTCTGTTCAGACTAAAAATGGGCTGAGCGGGACAGCTACCCATAGAAAACACGCTTGCGCTCCTAGTTGTGCCTCGCGTTACTAACATTCATCTATCGCCTGCGGCTCTGATGAATGAAGTAACGAGGCACAACAA
>JALFXV010000072.1 GCA_022786545.1 Selenomonadaceae bacterium | reverse complement strand
TAAGCCGCCTATGCGGCGGCTAACTTCGTTAAACAAAAGGCGAAAAGTTTAGGCGTTTTCTAAGCCGCCTATGCGGCGGCTAACATTGTAAATAGCGATATGTACAGCCGTATCGATTTCTAAGCCGCCTATGCGGCGGCTAACCGTAGGGGCGGTAAAAGCCGCCCCGCCAATTATTTCTAAGCCGCCTATGCGGCGGCTAACTATTAATGCTTAGTAATTTAGTCAGAATTAAATTTCTAAGCCGCCTATGCGGCGGCTAACATAAAAAAATCGCCACTTGCGTATTGCTCCATTTTCTAAGCCGCCTATGCGGCGGCTAACGCGACTGGGAATGTGAAATTCCGTTTGAGTTTTTTCTAAGCCGCCTATGCGGCGGCTAACCCAGTTTGCCATTTTTATAGCACACTGTAAAATTTCTAAGCCGCCTATGCGGCGGCTAACAGTTTGTACCGGTATGGGTTTGTACCGGTATGTTTCTAAGCCGCCTATGCGGCGGCTAACGCGAATCAGTGTTCGTATTTCCAATAGTAAAATTTCTAAGCCGCCTATGCGGCGGCTAACACAATGCACATTATGCAGCCTATGTTGTAATTTTTCTAAGCCGCCTATGCGGCGGCTAACAATTAACGCCAGGCGGCTGGATTAGAATTTGTTTTCTAAGCCGCCTATGCGGCGGCTAACCTAACAATCTTATTGCAGTAATGTTTTTATCATTTCTAAGCCGCCTATGCGGCGGCTAACCCCTTTGCCGTCCCTGTCCCGCTTGGCTTCCATTTCTAAGCCGCCTATGCGGCGGCTAACGCACAAGCAGCAGAGAAGCAATTTGGAAGCAATTTCTAAGCCGCCTATGCGGCGGCTAACATTCTACCATCTACATTCAAGCACGCCCGTCTTTTCTAAGCCGCCTATGCGGCGGCTAACAATGCCAGAGCGATTGCGTTGTTATATCGATTTTTCTAAGCCGCCTATGCGGCGGCTAACTTCAATGAATTGTCAGACGAGGCGAAAGAAAATTTCTAAGCCGCCTATGCGGCGGCTAACTCAACAGGAACCATCTCGCCATCTTCGTTAATTTTCTAAGCCGCCTATGCGGCGGCTAACGGGCCAGCCGCCCTGCCAGCCCCTGCCAGCTGTTTCTAAGCCGCCTATGCGGCGGCTAACAGCTTTTTCTATCTCTCGGCTGTAGTCAATATTTTCTAAGCCGCCTATGCGGCGGCTAACGCGGAGGATATGCTTTCCCCGGAATTCCTTGATTTCTAAGCCGCCTATGCGGCGGCTAACAGAACGTAGAAATTAACTGGAATGGGGCTTATTTTCTAAGCCGCCTATGCGGCGGCTAACCAAAATGAAAAAGTGGAACGTAGAAATTAACTTTTCTAAGCCGCCTATGCGGCGGCTAACTTTCTCACGCCTCCATTAAAAAATTAAGAATATTTCTAAGCCGCCTATGCGGCGGCTAACGAATACAGTGAAAGGCATCCCGTGAATCTGCATTTCTAAGCCGCCTATGCGGCGGCTAACTCAATGCCTCGTTCAGCTCATCATCATCAATCTTTCTAAGCCGCCTATGCGGCGGCTAACAACGCGAAAGCGTGAGCGTGCATGTTCCGTAATTTTCTAAGCCGCCTATGCGGCGGCTAACGAGAGGGCAGAAAAGACTGCTGGCATTGAGCTTTTCTAAGCCGCCTATGCGGCGGCTAACTGACCAAAACATCAACTAATTCCAATCTGGACTTTCTAAGCCGCCTATGCGGCGGCTAACCTGCTGACTGCTTCGGCAGTCGGCAGACTAAATTTCTAAGCCGCCTATGCGGCGGCTAACTCTTTTTACGGCGGTAATATTTAGTTTCTACTTTTCTAAGCCGCCTATGCGGCGGCTAACCATAATCGACGATATTACCATTTTTGTTTTGCATTTCTAAGCCGCCTATGCGGCGGCTAACACCTGTTACAATCCCTGCAAGTTCTGCCATCTTTTCTAAGCCGCCTATGCGGCGGCTAACTTCCGGTTGAAGCTCTCCTGCTTTTAGGTGCATTTCTAAGCCGCCTATGCGGCGGCTAACAGCAACATTTTACACTAATTCCTATACATGATGCAACCTTACAGGAAAATTGACATTTTACCCAAATTACAGTTCTAGTCAAAAGAAAACTATAACATCAAGGGGTGAAGCCATCTCCCAAAAAATGTTTAAAAATCAGGCAAAAAACCGCCTTCACTTAAACCATAATAATTAAATCCACCTTCCTCTACATTTTCACCATAGCATCGGTCCATAAATAAGCTAAACCTGTTTCCATTACTTAGACTTTTCATGATTATATACGGCTTTTTGCATAACTTTTCACTATTTTGATATCTAGCCGTAGCCTCATCAATAGGAACATTATGCCGCTTTGCATATCGTCTTGCCAGACACCCCGAACTATTTCTTGGGTGCACCCGTACAAATTTGACATATCCCTTCACCCTGGCTTTGGGTACAATCCTGGGCTTTATAAGATGTACATAGTCACTCAATCTGGACAAATAAGAGTTTAAATTTAAAACTTCCATGTTCTCCTTGGAATCGCTAAAAACTCGAATCTTGTCTCCCACTCCCAGTTCATGATAGTGTGGAAACGTAATTCCATAGCATCTGCCCTCGTCCAGTTTCTTTTGAGCCGTTATTGCTAAATGTATCTGCATGAATGCCTTTGCCAGCAAAAAATTTTCAGCAATTTCCTCATTTTGCAAAATAGTAACTTCCTGATAATATTCCATAGCAATATTACTCCTTGGATGCCTGTCCGAAAACACCGCCCCGTACCAGCACGGCCATTACATAGTGCGCTTCTTCATCATTTTCAAATGGGCTGCCGGAAGAATATTTATCAAAAAGCGTATAAAAATCCTTGCTCTCCTTTGGAGTTCTGAAAGCTTTTCCCAAATTGGTCACTGCCCCATACGGCTCTATAGCAATAGGCATGGCATTATCCTGTCCATAGGCCGGATACCAGGTATCAATGGTACGAATAGCATTGCCAATCTTCTGGGAGTGCATCGCAGCTATGCTGTCCTTTTCATACAAAATTTTACTTTTATTGCTCTTTCCCTTATCCAAAACAAGTTCCTCGCTCGGATAAACATCCTGCCCCTTGCCCAGCTGCACACAGGCTTTAACCTGCAACAGCAAAAATGGCCTCTTTCCGCTCAAGGCATCGGCTATCATGGAAGCTAACTCTTCCACCAGCTCACTGCCTTCTTCAAAATCCTTTAGTGGGAAATCATACGCATTAAATGTCCACTGCTTATCATCTGTGTCTGCCTTGACAATAATTTCTATCTGCTCCGCACCAACACGATTTCGCCATAAGAACCGTCCATTCGCTATATTAATAGCGTATCTGCGTGCTAATTCTTTATACCCATATTCAGTTGCATAACGTTTTCCCATTTCAGTAATAAGCCGAAAATGCTCAGGTTCATTACAGGCGGAAGGTATCTCTGCGCCAGCCAGGAATTTCAATGTATAACAAAGCACCAGCGTATCATCATCAAACGGCAGGGAAGCGCTGTCTACTGTCTGCAAATTAGGATTTTCTACCTTGGCATCCAGCTTGTCCGTACTGCTTTTATCGCTACCTTTCAATCTGTTAGAAATTGTCCCGCGGACGGACTTTTCAATAACAGGTATGGCGTGCATAGCATGAATATCATGCCGCTTCTCCCACTCAGAACTATACATATAACCATCAGATGGCACAATCTTTTTCTCAAATGCCAAAACCGAAGACAATTCTACTTTACCTTCGCCATTATTTGCTTTTCTTGCCATGATAAAACCTCCAAATATTACATAAATTATATATTTTGATTAACACAAACATACAAATTATTAGTACATTTGTAGTGCCACATCAATTCATCGATATTTCTTATACGATGCAGGGCTTTAAACTCTCCTATCGTAACTATAGACTCTGCAAATTGATGTTCATAACTGCCATCCCTCTGCTCAGACAGCTTCCCTGCCGGAGATAATGCCTTATAGCCAACAGCTATCGGCACAAGCCAGCCCGCTTTACTCCTGCTTCTGCTCCATTTGACAATTTTTTTATTATCATCCAGTTCTGCCACTTCATTAACCTGCAACAAATTCAGCAAATCATCCATTGCATCATGCTCATTTACAGCATCAATTACATCATAATCTTCAGCACCACCACTCTCCAACAAAAGTTCACGCCGTTCCAGAATTGCATATCCCGGCATCAGTTCAGACACAAGCTCTCTGTATTGCTTTGCCTCATCATCGTCTATATGATGTATTGTGATATTCAGTGTGTCAGACATATTCATGATATCACCACTTGCCAGGCGCATCACTGGCAATATCTGCTTAACAGCAGCAACCAAATCCGATTCTTGAACAACATCAACCCCTGTAACATCTATCACCAGGGAAACATCCATATCTATTCTTCCCTCGGGGATAATAGGCGGTCGCTCAAAATCCTTGCCCTTCTTTTTTAACGGATTTGCGGTAATCGCCAATGAATAATTGGGATTCCCTTTAAGGCGATGTGAATGTATTTTATAACCATGAACCACAATGCCTGTACCACCAAAGGATACCTCTGCCAATCCAGCACAACATTTTATTTTCCGTTCAAGGGCATGTACACCGCCCAGCCATGCCGGCAACGCCGGGAAGCCAATAATATAATTGCTGCTGATGGCATTGGCATTATGTATTTTCAGATGTGGCAGCAAGAGATACTTTTTCATCACATCACCCCATTTCTTCTTTCAGCACAGACGAAAACCTTTCAGCAAAAAACGCAGTTTCTCCATCACCAAGCAAAAGATGACTATATCCCTCAGTAAAAGAAACTGATTTTGCCAGCCACCTGCCAAAATCCTCGCCTACATCTTCTATCCACTCCGTATGCTCATACCTATATTCTATAAACTGAATATCCAGCCAAATTTTTTGATGCTCAGGCAGCTTATCCAGCGTGTCACTCCAGTTAGCCTGCACCATGTTTATTTCATCAGCACGCTGCATGACATCATCAATGAGGCTATCGAGGATATTTTTGATGCTATTTCGTATCTGATGATTATTCCATTCAGCAGCAAACAGCTTGCACATACTGGTAAGCTTCTGCTGAACAGCCTTGCCATAAATAATCTCTCCAAAAAAATTCTTCTTGGGCAGACGGACATTGTCCGCTGACCAAACAGGTGGCAGCGATGATAACAGCCTGCCAGCTGTTCCATAACGTGAATTTAAAGCACTGATATTTTGTGGCTTGGTACCACCAAAGGCAATAGCTGTCATATTGGGTACCATAGCCCGCGGCTGTCCATAATTGTCTGACTTTTCATCTTTGCACTCTGAATAATGCATTCGCATGGCCTGCAATTTCATGCCCAAGGTCAAAAACAAACTGGAAGATGGCAGTACAGTCAGAATTTTATAGGTATTTTCCACAGGAAAATATACCTGCTTTAAAATCCCCTCTGTCTTATCAGGATATGACGGAGCAGATATTTTATCCACCTTGTCAGCATATCCATTTATGTCTATATCAAATTCAGCTAATTCATTGGCCAAAAACTCTGTCCTTTGGCGAAAATGCTCCAAGACCACCTGCCCATCTTCCAATTCTTTTAACAAAATACTGGCGGTCGCAAGATAAGCCGCATTAACAACAATATCTGTCTGACACAGGGAATTACTGCTGCTTACATAACCGGCACATCTGGACCTGTCCTGACTATACAGGCTGATCTTAGAACCAGGATGCGTAAATTTTCCCACATGAGTTGCCAGCGTACAGTCATCTATCTTATTCAAAACATCCGTAAGCCATTCCTGGGGCGTTTTATTCTTTTTTTCTTTGTTACTTGCTTTATTATTATATATTTTTGCTTGCTCAATAACATAATCTCTTAATATTCCCACAAAGCTCTTTCTCCTTCCTTTTTGCGAATCATGCCAAACTGGTCACTATATAGCCAGCCCTGGGCTTCATTATCCGATATATCTATCTCACCATACTTATTCGACACTTCAAACATAAAATCCTCTATTTTCTTGTAATTATCATCAGATTTTTCCTGCATAACCATAGCGTATTTTCTCAGCATGCCAATATAATCACGCTGCAGCCAGCACCTTGCTTTTATGTACTTATCTTCAGCCTCTGCCTTCTCTATATTCCACACCATTTCCCGGGCTACCATTTCCCTGCCGTCAAACTCCGAAAACTTTACTTCCCCCTGCCTGTATATGGCATAAAGCTTGACCTGCGCCTCCCCCTGCCGGAAGGCATGGAATTTTTGCGGCAGGCCAGTCAGCCACCAATATTCATCTGTCCAGCCATGCATCCACTGCGGCCCGTATACAGACCAGTCATTAATATCAGCCATGACCTGATGTTCCAAATGCACCATGTTGTACTGCACGTTTAAATTCTCAGGCTTTAAAATCCTCGGACAGGCATCAATCTTCTTGTTATCAATATATGCACCTGCCAGCGTCTGCATATCATGAGCCAAAAAACCATAGCGACGGCTGACTTCATAACCGGGATTTTTATACGCCAGCTTCTCAGGCTGCCTATCAACGCATTGATTTTGCAAGGCACGGAGATTATATGGCAAAACCGCAACATTATGCCCGCCACATTCTGCTGCAGTTCTGTGCCGCCTTACACGCCCTGCCATCTGCACAACAGAACGGAACGAGGAGGGCTCCAAAATGGCCCAGTCAAAATCATGGTCCCTTCCTACCTCCTCTACCGGCGTAGAGACAACAATAAAGAGAATATTATTTTCCTCGCTGTTATCAAGATGCTTTCTCAGTATTTCATCCGTCAGCTCTGCCGTCAAAACATTTTCTTTTTTCCGTTTCAAAATTCTGTCGAGATATTTCTCCTGCTCATGGCGCATCAGCAGTATCTGCCTGCTATGGTATGCCATAATATACGGACGATAATCCGCCTGCCAAGCAGACTGCATCAAAAAGCGGCTCAGATATACGCAGGGATTGATATTTCCCATGCGTACAACACCGAAGGAAACCTTCTTGCCTGTTTTCCTGTCAACAATAAAATTGCTGTCATGCAAGGAAACAGCTTCCTCCTGTATCAGGGCAAAATATTCCCTGTATATCTCAGGCAGGGAAATTGTAGCCTCCGCCGCATAAAACTCACGCAGCGGCTCGCTGTTGGCAATACGGCTTTTGCGCCTTGCTGGCAGCAATTTCAATTTATCCCCACGCCTGCCGACAAATTGCTGATGCAATAATTCATAACCGCTATCATCTGAATTTCTGACAGGAGATACCCTGGTGCCAAACTCATCGCACCAGCCCGCCATAATATTTTTTGCCTGCCCATAAAAATGGTTATAGCATGCCACGCCCTTCTGAAAAGACCTGAATAGTGCCGCCGCCAAATCAGGCGGCACTGTTGCCGAGGAAATCACTACATTGCGCCCCAGCATGCCTGCCAAATGCACCAAACGGGAAATTGCCAGCAAATCCCCCGGAGCAAAATCATCGATTTCATCAATCACCAAATCCGAGGACATAAACCTAAGCAGGGGCAAAATCTGCCTGCCTCCCCTGATTCCTTCGGTGGCCCCCATAATGTGGTCTATAGTCGTCACCAGGACAGGCTTCAACAAAAATGCCTGATTTTTATTGCCATTGGTACATTTGCTATCCGCAAAGAAGACATCCATATATTCCTTTTCAGCCAGAGCCAGGTCATCCAGAAAAACAAGCTGTTCTGCCAGCAAATCCTCAGTGCTTTCCCCGCAATTATCTGATGCAGCAGACCTGTCTGCATTATGCAAAGCCTCCACAGCCTTGGAGCCAATTAAAACTGCCAGCTCATTTTCCTTCAAGCCTATGCGCTCCCGGTATTCATCCCCTGTCTGCAAGGTAAGAGAGCGCAGCCCCAGGGCAAGTATATACCGCAGCGAATCATCTTTGGACAATGCCTGCATGATTTTAGCATTTGCAATAGTCTTGCCGCAGCCGGTTGAAGCCATATTGACCACGAAAAAGCTTTTGCTGCCAGCATCGTCACCCGCTGCCTTGCCCAGCTCACAGGCAGCCTTGTCCTGCCAGCGGAACGCAGGCAGGCTTGCCCTCTTTAAGGCACGGACATTATCCGCTACGGCCATTTTATTGGCAAACAAAGGCAGCTGATGCAAAATTTTGAGGGCCTGGTCCGAAACCATGACCAGATGCTCCGCTAATACCTGCTTCAGATTGCCCTTTTTATCTGTATTGGCCCATATTTTTTTCCGGGCAACATTTTGTGAGGATTTCCCTGCCTTTTTTCCTAAAACTGATGCATCTCTTGAAGAGATGTAATGGTCCGACAGCATCAGCACCATACGGCTATACACAAGCAGATTTCTTTGTAGCAAACTGCCATCTCCGCAGGATGAGATGGCATCCAATAAGCGTGCCGCCCATTTACGCAGCTTTTTCCTCCAGGCAGCTTCATTATCCCACATAAGCCCTTGAGAAAAGGCAAAGCACTGACGGCTGCTGGCAGCAAAATCCTTGCGTTCTGGATTGCTGTATCCCCAATCAGCAGAAAGCATGTCAAATAAAGAGGCAAAGCTGTCCTGCCTGCACTCCTTATATTTGTCAGCCTCCCCGTCACCGGGCAGCGGCAGGCGATGATGCGATAAGACCAGCCACATGACAACCTGAGCTGATACAGGCAAATCACCTGCCAAAACCTCCTGCCTGCCATTGTGCCAATTCTCCTGCATGGCATGCAGCAAGCCGTCTTCCTCAAGCTCATTTTCAGCTATTGCCTGAAGCCATGCCAAAGGATTATCCTTGTCCCCATAAAGTTTTACGACAGCTTCAATCAGTTTGCAGCTAATAAATTCATGCCTGTAGGCATCAGATTCCCTGCTGGCAGACAGCAGCTTGTCCTGAAACAAATCCGAGGCTTTTCCCCAGTCATGCAGCAGCGCCGCAAAAGCCGTCAAGGACTTCAGTACAGGCATGTACTGCCACTGATTTTCCCATTCCTCATGCCGGATATTTTTCCTGGTAGTGTTCACCGCTACAAAGCCGCTGGAGTTAAAGCACTCTTTTTTTCCCACAATCCATAAAAGCTCGCTACGATTTCTTGAACGTATCCATCTGCAGCTTACAGACAT
Source organism: Selenomonadaceae bacterium (assembly GCA_022786545.1). Taxonomy (GTDB): domain Bacteria; phylum Bacillota; class Negativicutes; order Selenomonadales; family Selenomonadaceae; genus Anaerovibrio. Next base: position 7,559 of record JALFXV010000072.1, on the reverse strand, counting down.
ATTTTTGGTGGCATTTCGCCTCAGGGCAGTATATACAGCCTGCAAGCCATCCTCTGTAATTATGGTCTGCCATGTATCATCACCTATGCGATTGGCAAAGGCATCCAAAATTCTCCTGACTGTCAGCAATGCCTTTTTTTCGCTTTTGCTGGTAAATATGACCATCATCGCATATCATCCCCCTTGCCTACTGCGCGCCGCTTTCTCTATCTGCAACCTGCTCAATAGTTTCCTTGATGCTGTCAAACATGTAATCAAGCACCTTGTATTCAGTGAACTTTTGCAGGATGAGCTCCCTGAAATCCTGCTGGGATATTCCCTGGCTGGCACCAATAAATGCCCAGGGCAGGACCACGGCATCCTTAATCAAATCAGCTACATCAAATACCAGGGCACCGCGCCTTGTTTTCCCGTGCATAACGGCAAAGCCGTGGGGAATCCCCAGCACCCAGAGGGCGACAGCTGCCAAGCCATAAGCAAGATAATTGCCATGATTGAGGAACGCATTTGCCGTATCTCCGCCATTATGGTCGCGGCTAAAACCTGCCATATCCAGCTGCTCCGCCACATATTTATACAAGGCTTTCGTAAAATGAGCCTCAGCGGACAAAATCAGGGATACATTCGCTGCCTGACGGATTTTCTTCCTGAAGTCATCAGCCCTGTTTTCTATATCATCATAATAAATGCCATAATCCTCAAAATCCCTGTCCCTCTCCCACTGCTTTTTGATAAATTCACACCGCTTCTCCTGAAACAATCTGGCGGCCAATATCCGTTTATCTTCCTCGTACCAGAATCTGCACCATTTTTGTACGTATTCTGTAGGACGATATTCATTTCCCGGCGTCAGCCACTCAATTTCCGTGCCTGCCAGCAAAGGCGTAGCACCGCCGCCGGAAAAGCCAATCAGCACTCCGGCACCGGACAGCAAACGCACCGCTGCCTGCGTAATTGAGGTACCCGTCCCCAGCAAAATCACAGTTGTATTGGCTATAGGTATATTCCAATAGGCATTTTCCTTTTTGCCCTCAGTCAGGTACAAGACACGGCCATCCTTCTGCATGACACGACAATGCTCCAAATAGTATATATTTGCCCTTTTAGAGTGCATTATGGCTTTATATTCACTTTTTTCAACCAAATTTTTCATCTGAATCCATCTCCATTCGCAACAAGCCCCCTGGCAATCAGCGTTTAACCCTGGCGTTGCAGCATCTTCCGGCCAACTGCCTCCTGCACAAAAATCTCCCCCTTATTATACAGCAAGAGGGAGAAACTAAAAAATGTATAATAAAAATAATGCTGCTATCCCATCTGCCCAGATACACGGCTCTTACTAGCAGCAGGAGGGCATAACACTCCCCCTGCTGCAGCACAGGCTGCACATAACAGCTGGCAAACAGCATGGTGAACAACACTATAAAAAAAATAAGAGCAGTATGCCACTGCTCTCATCATAATCCGGAGTATTTTATTACTATCTGCTTATTTCATTTGGCTGCCCGTCACTAAAGCCATGTCCCTCAGGCCATGCTCCCTCAGTCACAGCCAAACTCATCCTCGATATTCAGCCCGAACATGCCGCTTTCCTTGCGCTTCATACTTGTGAGTCCTTTATAAATGGTAGCGATATCCACCTCGTTACCAGTGGACTCCATGTACTTCTCCAGCTTGCGCTTCACCCGCTGCAGGGCGTTATCGATGGACTTGATATGCCGGTGCAAATCCACGGCAATCTCCTGATAGGACTTACCGTCCAGATAATACATCAGCACCTTCCATTCCAGGTCGCTGAGGATGTCCGACATCTTCGCCTCTATGTCCATGAACTCCTCCTGGCTGATGACCAGCTCCTCCGGGTCCGTCACCTTGAGCCCTGAAAGGATATCCAGCAGGGTGCGGTCCGACTCCTCGTCATAGATAGGCTTGTTCAGGGAAACATAGGAGTTCAGCGGTATGTGCTTCTGCCGGGTGGCTGTCTTGATGGCGGTGATAATCTGCCGCGTCACGCACAGCTCCGCAAAGGCACGGAAGGACGCCTGCTTGTCAGTGCGAAAATCCCGTATGGACTTGTACAGTCCTATCATGCCCTCCTGGATGATGTCCTCCCTGTCGGCACCGATGAGGAAATAGGACCTTGCCTTTGCCCTGACGAAGCTTCTGTATTTACTTATCAGGTAATACATGGCTGCATCATCTTCATTATCTTTAATTTGTGAGATGACCTCTTCGTCAGTGAGGCCGCCAAACAATTTCTCTGCTTCTTCCTCACTTATCAGGGCTCTATCCATTCGCCATTTCCTCCATAGTTTGCTGAAGCATTGAATCCATTAGCATTTCAATAGCTCATGTCTGATTATACCGCCTAAAAGCGCTGTGAGTCAAGTCAAGATAGTACAACTGAGTTGATTTCATTTTCCCTTGCGCAGGGCATCCAGCTTGGCAAGGGTTGCCGCATCCACCCGGGAGGCAATCTCGTTCCGAGAAACTGGCAACACCACCTTGCCCAGATACTTGTCCCGGATTTCCTTCTTCGTCTTCCTGACCAGGCGGTAAAACTCCTTGGAAGGGTGGCGGTAGGCGCCCGCCCCCAGAATGACCGCCTGCTCCGCCCCATCGGAAGTCACCACATGCACCTCCCGTCCCATGCGGACAGACTCGTATGCCAGCCTCTCAATGTAGCTGTCAGCAGTCTCCCCCTTGCCGGTATAAACCACCTCCAGGTGCTCATTGACCTTTTCCACATGCTCCTCATCAGCCGTAAACAGTGCATCAAAGACCACGGTAATATTGTATTTTTCGTAAGCACCGTATTCCGCCAGTATGTGCACCAGCCTGTCCCTGGCCTCGGACAGGTCATTTCGCAGGGCAATCAGCTCCTGCCATGAGTTGATGACATTGTAGCCGTCCACGATGTAATGCTCTCTCGGTTTCTTTTTCATGCTTATATTCTGCTACTAAAAATATAGAAAAAAGTGTATATTTCTTAGAAAAGTTCCTTGTTCATCGTGTTCGTCCTCGCTGTCCCGAAAGACAAGCTACTGACGTTTGTATAACACTCCAAAGGCGTAAATTCCCAACTAGCCATCGGTACATATATCGGAACTTTTGTTGTTAAGCTATCCGATATTCTCCAGCATCTCGCAAATTCAGCGAAGCATTGTAATCCCTATCCGCAGTGTAGCCGCATTTCAGGCAAACATATGCTCTGTCTTTGAGTTTCAGACCTTTATGTATATATCCGCAAGCATGACAAGTTTTAGAACTGGGATAAAATCTATCTACCTCACGAAATTCAATACCAATCATTTCAGCCTTACGTTTCAGCTTAGCTAATAGGTGATTAAATCTCTGTGCCGCTATAGCTTTTGCCAGATGCCGATTCTTCATCATGCCTTTAACATTCAAATCTTCCACCGTGATAAAGCGTGGCTTTTGCTTTACTACTTCGTGAACGGTTTTGTTTTCGTAATCCTCACGGATTCTTGTTATACGCTGATGAAGTTTCTGTACCTTTAACTTTTGCTTATCTATGTTTGCAGAGGAAGTAGCAGTTCTACCACCTTTCTTTTTTCTAAACTCATACTTACGGCTAAGGCGCCTCTGCCCTCTCCGAAGCCGCTTTTCCAGTCCTTTGACCTTTGAACTCTTATTGATATTCCTAAAGACTTTACCATCACTGACAATAGCAAGGTCTTTTACCCCTAAATCAATGCCGATTCCTTTTGTCTGCATGGCGTAACACGACTCCAAATCTTTGTTGTGTTTTGATTTTTCGTCAATATCCACCACTACAGAAACATAAAAACGGCCAGCAACATAGGAAACAGTGCCATTTATCGCCACTAACCCTACAGGCAAGTAACCATATTCTTTTAGCTTGACCTGCTTCAAAGTCGGTATCATCAACTTGTGTCTCCATATCTTCCAGTCGCCTTTATTATTGCGTGGAAAATACAGTTTGACATCCTGATTAGCCTTCTTTTTGAAATTCGGAAATTCTGATACACCAGCAAAGAACCGCTTAAATGCCTGTTCAGCATTCACTAAGGCTTTCTTGCGAGCCTTTGACCCACACTGGTCAATCCACGGCAATTCCTTTTTTAGTTTGTGATTAACGTACTTGTCGAAATCGTTGGCAGTGACAAAATGCTTCTGTTTTTCGTCAAGCAATCCTCGTTGATACATCTTATACAAACGGCGGTTATAGGCAATGTACTGATTATATAGGAATCTCGCCACGCCGATAGAACGAATTATTTTAATTTTCTGCTCTTCATTAGGGGCTATCTCCGTTTTGAACGCCTTTAGCAATAGTCTCATCCCCTTCAATCTGTTTTTTGTATTTCCGTAGACCATACAGTCTGCAAGAAAATACATGAAGTATACTTACTATGTCCTGCACAAGTTCTTCATGCGGAGATAATTTCTCATTTTTTACGACAACTATCTCTACATTGAATTTATTACAGAATTTCTCAAACCAGTCGAAGCCAAATCGAACAAATCTGTCCTTGTGTGATACAAGAATCATTTTGACCTTGTTTTCCATGACCTCATTTAAAAGCTGATTCCATTTTTTGCGGTTATAGTTTAGGCCGCTTCCGTAATCTCGGATAATATCATCAGCTATAAGTCCTTTGGCATTAACATATTGCTGAAGAAAGTCAACTTGATTCTCTAAGTCATCTGTTTGATTACGAGTTGAAACCCTAGTATAAATGACTATTTTTCGAGAATCGGCATCTTTGCCAATGCCTTTGAACTGTAAATACTGGTCGTAAGTATAGTACCTCCGATTTGTAGGGGTTCTGTTTGCTACGAGCGTTTTCTCCCTGTCCCAGCGTTGAAGCGTCTTAACAGAAACATTAAGCAATTCGGCAAATTCTTTAGGCTTATAATTTGTGATATTTGATGTATTCATGGCTTTAACCCTCCGTAAACACATTATATCACTAATAGACACTTTTGTCTATATAATTAGTTACTTAAAGCTCTCTCCCTGGAACAGTCGGCTATTGATTGCTGATGCGCTGCTTCATGGCCTCATACATGAGGATGGAACCTGCCACTGAGGCGTTGAGGGAATTGATTTTGCCCACCATAGGTATGCGCACCACAAAGTCACACTGCTCCTTGATGAGCCTGCCTACCCCCTGCCCCTCGCTGCCGATGACCAGCAGCAGGGAGCCTGTCAGGTCGGTATCATAATAATCAGTGCCGTCCATATCCGCCGCAGCCACCCAAAGTCCTTCCTTTTTCAGCCTCTTGATGGTCTGCACCATGTTGCCAATCCTGGCCACAGGCACATGCTCCACAGCCCCGGCAGACGTCTTTGCCACCGTAGCGGACAGAGGGCAGCTCCTGTGCTTAGGTATCAGTACCCCGTGCACCCCTGCCGCATCGGCAGTGCGGAGAATCGCCCCCAGGTTGTGAGGGTCCTCCAGCTCATCCAAAAGCACAATAAAAGGCGGCTCATTCCTGTCCCTGGCAATCTGCAAAATATCCTCCAATTCCGCATACTGCACCGGCGGCACCTGGGCCAGCACCCCCTGATGGCGGATGCCAGGTGCCATAGCATCCAGCTTGCTGCGGTCATAAAACTGGATATTGATGCCCTTTTCCTTGGCAAGGGCAATAATCTCCCGCATGGAGCCCTCGGCGGAGCCATTTGCCACCAGCAGCCTGTTCACGCTCCTGTTGCCCTTCAGCACCTCCATGACCGCATTCCTGCCAGCCACCAGATCATCCGGCAACTCCGGCACATCTGCCGGCCCCTTGTCCCTTGGCATCCTTTTCACCTGCCGCTGCTCCTTTGCCCCGGTGCCCTGCCCCATGCCGCCTCTGGCAAAGGCATTCTTTTTCTCAAATCGCGTATCTTTCATCTATAACCCTCACAAAATATACTTTATAGCAAAACAGCGATACAACATCCCTGATAACAAGACATGTTGCACCGCCTAAAAATCACAACAACATCACTGTACTAAAGCAACGAAATATACTTACCAAACTCAGCTGGTGGTATATCCAATACTCTCATAGCATCCTCAGCAGACAACTTCATTTTCTTCATTAGGAATTTTATACTGGATACTCTTTCCTCCGCACGTCCCATTGCCAATCCTCTGCGCAATATATCTTTTTCTTCATATTCCAAAACTTTGCCGCCCATAATTTTCTCAACTCCTTCCAGAATATTGCTATATTTGTAAATGTATCAATTACGCCTTGTTTCAGCTTAGTGGAAAGGAACTCTGCTATTCTGGATATATCATTAAGCAATTCTCTCAGCTTTTGTGGATTTTCGTCACATTCCTGTAAAGACTTTTCAACGGAAAACAAATAAAACGGGAGCAACATAAAAAGATTTTTTTCAAATAGGCTATCCAACGTATAATCTTTCATTTTCAGCACCGGCACAAAATATCTCACACAGCCGCCCGGAGTGCTTATATTAACCTGCATCTTGTCCGGTGTCTTACTAGTAGAACGCAAAAATAATACCGCCGAATGTGGAATAACTAAATGTATGCCATCAGTAGTTTCTTCTGCATCATCTAATGCTATCTGCACACCATATTCAAAAATCCTTACCAGCATACTGCTATCTGCGGTACTCTGACATTCAATATAATATGTACTAGCAGTGCCATCATCCCGAAAAATTCTAAAACAGCTGTCCGTAGTACGCCTCTCCATCTTTCCGGACACATCTTCAAACTCATGGGTATCAGGAAGATGCTCAATCCTAGCCACCAATGGAAAACTTTCCCCGAACACCTCATTGATAACAGGGATGACCAATTCTAGCATATCACACAGCTCAGTACGCCAAACATCATCATAGATTGTAGATTGAACTGAATTTTCCAATAACAATCCCTCCAGCCTGAATGCCCTATTTTCTGCTTTTAATTATACCATGCAAACAAAGGTATTAACAACATAATTTTAAGACTACACCTGTAGCATACATCAGTAAGCTGCTAAACGACAAAAGTAATTAACGAACATATTCACGTAGCACTAAATGCTATCAGACTGCTACCAGACCTGCTCCGGCCATAGAGCAGCTGAAGCCGATGGCTGGTACACGCCTGACAACATAACTGCTGACAGAAAAACACCTGCCTAAAGCGAAAATTCTTTATCAGCAAAAAAAGTTTTCTAAAAAAATTTTTTATTTCACACCAGCTTATTGCCGCCCCCAAAGGCGGCAATGGGCTGGTGTTTTTAATCCCGGAAATTTGCCTCAATGCTGTCCGCCTCTGTCAGCATCGCCTCAAAGGTAAACCTGCTGGTGTTATAAAACTGGTAGCCGGAAGCCTTGGTCAGAAAGCCATCTATGACAGCAAATTTTTTTACTTTCTCGTAAGTGTCCAAAACCGCCTGATGGGTGGGCAGCAGGCAATCATGGCAACAAATAATGTATGCGGTTCTGTCATTTTGTTTATATCTGTTCAGACAAAGAAAGGGCTGAGTGAGGACAGTACCCATAGAAAACCTTTGTTGTGCCTCGTTACTTCATTCATCAGAGCCGCAGGCGATAGATG
>JALFXV010000020.1 GCA_022786545.1 Selenomonadaceae bacterium | reverse complement strand
TTTGGTAGTTCGTGGACTCTGTTCAGACATTTAAAGGGGACAGGTAGCGGCAGTACCCATAGAAAACACGCTCGCGCTCCTAGTTGTACCTAGCGGTGCTAAGTTCTCGCTGCGCCTTACGGCTTGCGAATCACTAAGCACCGAGGTACAACAAAGGTTTTCTTTGGGTACATGCCACACCTGTCCCTCTTTGTGTCTGAACAGATACAACAGAATAATCCTATGTTATTCAGTTTGTATGAGGTTGTAACAACCAATCGGGATTTACGAATAAACTGAAATAAGGGGGGGCTAGGAACTGGCGAGACCTGATACTGCCAACTACTATGCAAGGCAACCTGCTATTATAAACAGCATTAGTTACTGGATGTTTATACAACGGTTGTCAGTTGCAAGTTTCTTCAGCCTTCCGGCTCCACCTTTTCAGGCTTGCTCGTAAATTTCGATTGGTTGCTACAGCCTCATGCTAACTGAATATCGTTTTAGTATTCTGTTGTATCTGCTCAGACAAAGAAAGGGATGAGTGAGGACAGTACCCATAGAAAACCTTTGTTGTGCCTCGTTACTTCATTCATCAGAGCCGCAGGCGATAGATGAATGTTAGTAACGCGAGGCACAACTAGGAGTGCGAGCGTGTTTTCTATGGGTAGCTGTCCCGCTCAGCCCATTTTTTAGTCTGAACAGAGTCCACGAACTACCAAACTATTTCAGTCAGTATATGCTCGTAGTTACAAACAAGCATTATGACAAATTGAAATTTAATAATTTGGAGAGAGTTTACGATAATTTCATTGACAACGTCATATTTTAGCGTACGGAGGTATCTAGGTATAGCGATATTGAAGTATGCGGCTTTTCTAGGGAGGGAAATTTTGTAATGGCAATGGTAGTAAAGAATAATATGCCTGCAAAGCAGACATTGAATAAATTGAACAAAAACAGCAAGGCGCTGTCCAAAAGCCTGAAGAAGGTTGCTTCCGGCATGAAAATAAATAGTGCCGCTGATGATGCCTCCGGCTTTTCCATATCCGAAAAAATGCGGGTACAGATCAGGGCACTGGATCAGGCAAATGATAATACCCAGAATGCCAGCAGCCTGCTGAGGGTAGCGGATGGGGCTTTGAGCAATACTGTGGACATCATGCGCACCATGAAGGAAAAAGCCATAAATGCTGCCAATGATACAAATACAGATGAAGACAGGGCTATTATCCAAAAGGAGCTGGATCAGTTTATTGACCAGGTAAATGACAACGCTAATGTAACTTTTAATGGGCGGTATATTTTTGATGGCGGTGCTGACAAGACATATAGCACAGAGCAGATGATCAACGCAGCATTATATTCGGAGTGGATTCCGAACAGCCTGGAATCCATCAAAAATGGTCTTGGCCTTGACTTTGCCAATAGTAATGGCGTCAAGGAAATGGGCATATATTTTTCTAATGAAGGCGGTACTACCTTGGCTTATGTTACTAACTGGCCGGGGAGTGGCGGAAAAACATCTGAACTGGCCATGACAGTAAATATGGACTTTTATAATAATCTGGATAAGGATGATGTCAACGGCAAAAGCAGCACTCCCGGCAGCGGTTATCTGGACAGGACGATAGTTCACGAAATGACTCATGCAGTCATGGCATCCAATATAACGGATTTCAATGATTTGTATGGCTGTATAACAGAAGGTGCTGCTGAGGTTGTACATGGTATCGATGATTTCAGGACAAGCAAGATCTTGGAATTTGCCCAGTCCGGGACAGATATTGATAATAATTTAGAAAAATCACCTGGTACAGGTAATGATGTAAAGCACTATGCTGGTGGCTATGTCATGTACCGCTACATGGCGGCCAACAGCGGCTTTGCCCCTGCTGATTCTGTGAAGCAGTTTATGAGTTCCCTGGCTTCCTCCAGCGGCAATATTGATGACCGGGTTGATGCAGCTGTAGCAGCAGCCACCAAGGGGCGTTTTTCCTCCTTTGACAGCATGAAGGCCGCTATGGTGGCAGACCGCAGCAAATATGGCTCCGGCGATGGGGAAACGAAGAAGTTTTTGCTGGATTGCTGTAATATCAACCTTGACAATAATGAGATTGATGTGGGCAGCATCACAGGCTCGGATGCAGGCAACAGGTCATCGAAAAATGCGGAGGAAACTCTTCCGGAGGCCGGTTCCGTGAAATTCTGGACCAATCCTGTTGCCAATGAATCCGTGATAGACGGCCTGAATGTAAAATGGCGTCCGGGCAGCAGGACTGTCGATTTCGGCGGCGGTAATGTAAGGGACTGGCATTCCGCAGATTTGCGCATCAAGGATGGCTTGAGCTTCCAGACAGGTATTAAGGCCAATCAGAATGTTTTTTTAGCTTTGTCTAAAGTCGATGCCCAGGCTATGGGACTGATGGACAAGGATGGCAAGACCCTCAAGGTAACTACCCAGGCCAAGGCGGAGGCAGCTATTTCCCAGCTTGACAAATCCATCAACCGGGCCCTGAATCAGCTGACGACCATCGGTGCTGTCACCAGCCGCATGGAATACACTCAGGCAAACCTGACTACCGCCAGCGAAAACACTGTCAGTGCGGAGTCCGTCATCCGTGATGCGGATATGGCCAAGGAAATGGCTGAATACACCAAGAATAACGTGCTTTTGCAGGCGTCCCAGTCCATGCTGGCCCAGGCAAATCAGAACAGTTCCGGGGTTCTGAGCCTGCTGCAGTAAAAATAGAATACGGAGATATCGTTTGATAATTCAGGGCTGACGGGGCAGGAAAAATGCAGATGTATTTTCTCCTGTCTTGTCAGTCTTGTTTTTTTATGTATTTTTGCTTGCAATATCTGTTGAATAGGTCTATAATGCAACCCATAAATGTGCTGTAAAAAATACAAAGATGTAAAGACAGTGTACATGGTCGGCGGACAGCATATTTTGCGCCGAGTGCAGCGGCAGAGATGCAATCAATGGGCTATGTGATGAGGGCAGCTGCTGTACTATGTATGCTGCATGGAGAAGCCGCAAGGGACTCCATGAGAAAAGAGGAGGTTGTTATGAATAGCTTTCGTTTAACTGAAGAAGAGATGAATTATCTGGCAGACAGGTATCCGACACCCTTTATGGTGGTGTCTCTGGACAAAGTGGAGAAAAATTACCGCTATCTCCGGCACAGGCTGCCCCGGGTGAAGGTGTTCTACGCCATCAAGGCAAACCCGGAACCGGCAGTGCTGACCAGGCTGGCAGGCCTGGGCTCCAATTTTGATGTGGCTTCCGAGGGGGAAATCAGGCTCCTGAGTTCCCTGGGCGTACCTGGCAGCCGCATGATATATGCCAATCCCGTCAAGCCGCCTGACAGCATCAGGCTGGCGGCACAGGCAGGGGTAGATAAATTTACCTTCGATGATGAAAGCGAAATACCAAAGCTGGCTGCAAATGCTCCCGGTGCCGGGGTGCTCATCAGGGTGCAGGTGGAGAACAAGTCAGCCGTTGTGAATTTGAATGAGAAATTCGGCGTAGTGCCAGAGCTGGCACTGCCGCTGTTGCATAAAGCCAAAGCCGCAGGGCTGGTTCCTGCCGGCATCTGCTTCCATGTGGGCAGCCAGTCCCTGAAGGCGGATGCTTACGGCAGGGCGCTGAGGCTGTGCCGCAGGCTCTTTGACCAGGCGGCCCGGGAGGGCCTTGACCTGAAAATCCTGGACATTGGCGGCGGCCTGCCGATACCTGAAATCGGCCAGCCGGAGCCTGACCTGGACGCCATGACGGAGAGCATCCGCACATGTCTTGAGGAACTGTTCCCCGATGTGGAAATCTGGTCGGAGCCAGGCAGGTACATGTGCGGTACGGCGGTAAATCTGGTTACCAGCGTCATCGGCACCAAGCTGCGGGGCGGCCAGCCCTGGTATGTGCTGGATGACGGCCTCTACGGCAGCTATAACGGCCTGGTCTTCGACCACTGGACCTACAAGCTGGAGTTTTTCCGGGAGGGTACGAGAACCCCGTCCGTGTTTGTGGGGCCTAGCTGCGATTCCATCGATGTGGTGGCCAGGGATTTGCCGGCACCTGAACTGCAGGTGGGGGACAGGGTACTGACCCCGGAGGCAGGCTCCTACTGCGCTTCTGCCGCTACCAGCTTCAATGGCTTCCAGCCGGCCAAGACCATTGTCTATGAGGATAATATTGCCTATCTCAGGCAGAAGGCCGTAAGCTAAAATAAATATGCTGCTGCGTATACTGCTGTATATGCAGCAGGTTTGAGGACTGCTGCGTTACCCTCCGGGGGAGGCGGCAGTCTTTTTTGGCAATATTGCTGCAAAAACGCGGAAATCCTTTGCGTAAAAAAGTCTTTGCGTAAACTTGCTTTATCATGTAAAATAGAGGCTGAGATAGTTTAATTGTTTCGGATATATGGGAGATAAAGGATGAAGCTTTCTAGCGATATGGATGTGGAGCAGCAGGGGGAACGGCTGCTGAGGGAAGCATTTCAGAATACTGTGGATGCTATGGAAAATAGCAAGGGGCAGATATTTGAAATCTATGAAAATACCAAAAAAGATGTGGAATCAGCACGGGTCATGCTGAAGGAGCTGAAGGAGGAAACTGCCAAGCTGCAGGATGAGGTGGATGTGCTGGTTCACTGCGAGCAGCAGGAAAAGCAGCGGCTGGTGAAGGTCAGCAGCAATTTTGCCAATTATTCAGAAGAGAAGATTCGTGCCAGCTACGAGGCGGTCAAGGATGTGCAGGTGCGCCTGGCCCTGGTGAAGGAGAAGGAGTTTCAGTCCCGCCGCCAGCGTGACCGCCTGGAAATCAGGCTGCGGGGCATGGAGCAGACGCTCTTGATGGCGGAGAGGCTGGCCACCAAGCTGGGAACGGTGGTGGGCTATCTGACCTCCCAAATCAGCAATGTAGTGGCCCAGATGGATATTGCCTCCAAAAACAAGTTCCTGGGGGTGCAGATTATCAAGGCCCAGGAGGATGAGAGGCTGAGGGTGTCCCGTGAAATCCACGATGGCCCTGCCCAGGAGATGGCCAACCTGATTTATCAGGCATCTATCTGCGAGCGGCTGGTGGATACCAGGCCGGAGGAGGCCAAGGCAGGGCTTCAGGAGCTGCGGCGGCAGATCCGTACCTGCCTGGCGGACGTGCGGCAGATTATCTTTGATATGCGTCCTATGTCCCTGGACGACCTGGGGCTGGTTCCGGCTCTCAGGCAGCTGGTCAGCAAGCTGGAGGAACGCAAGATCCTCAAGACGGATTTCCAGGTCAACGGCAAGGAGCGTGCCCTGGAGAAGCATGTGGAGGTGACGCTGTTCCGCATTATTCAGGAGGGGCTGAACAACATCCACCGCCATGCCGGTGTCAGCGAGGGACGCCTGCGCCTGCTGTTTACCCAGAATGATTTGTCCATTCTGATTTCGGACGAGGGCCGGGGCTTTGATATGGCAGAAAACGAGGAAATGCGCAAAAGCGGCAGCGGCAACGGGCATTTCGGCATCCTGGGCATGGAGGAAAGGGCGAAGCTGATCGGGGCTTCCCTGAATGTGATTTCCACTCCCGGGGAGGGAACGAAGATTCATGTCAAGCTGTCTTATCCAAAGGTTAGCAAGGATTAAAAGCAGATGATAAGAAGAGAATACATGTCGGATAAATCTATGGAATATGTGCTGAATCAGGGTGAGGCGCCGATTTCTCATGCAATGAAGGAATATGCAGGGGACGGCGCCCTTGCTTTTCATACTCCCGGCCACAAGCAGGGGCTGGGGGCACACCGGCTGCTGAAGGAGCTGATTACGGAGGCGGGGCTGCGGCAGGAGGTATCCCTCATGGAGGAGTTGGATGACCTGCACGAGCCGGAGGGCTGCATCAAGGCTGCGGAGGCACTGGCGGCAGAGCTGTGGGGGGCTGAGGATACCCTGTTTATCATCAACGGCACCACCGGGGCTATCCATGCCATGCTGATGGGCACCCTGTCCCCGGGGGATGAGGTGCTGATACCCAGGAATGTCCATCGTTCCATTATGGGGGGCGTGATTCTGGCAGGGGCTGTACCTGTGTATGTCCAGCCGGAGGTGGATGCACGGCTGGGGATTGCTATGGGGCTGAGCCTGTCTGCCGTGCAGGAGGCCATAGCGGCTCACCCGGCTGCCAGGGCACTGGTGGCGGTGTATCCCACCTATTATGGCTATGGCTGTGATTTGCGGGCTATTGCAGAGGCGGTGCACAGGGCAGGCATGCTGCTTTTGGTGGATGAGGCTCATGGCGCCCACCTGCGCTTTAGTGATGAGCTGCCGTCCCAGGCCATCCAACTGGGGGCGGATGTGGCCGCCCAGAGCACCCATAAGCTGCTGGGCTCCATGACCCAGACCTCCATGCTGCACGTGGGCAGCCACCGGGTGGACAGGAGCAGGCTGCGGCAGGCGGCAGGGCTTTTGCAATCCACCAGCCCCAACCAGCTGCTGCTGGCGTCATTGGATATCGCCCGGCTGCAGATGGCGGAAGAGGGCAGGGAACGGATGGCGGAGGCCGTGCGCCTGTCCCGTTTTTTGCGTGATGAGGTCAATAAGATAAATGGCCTGTACAGCCCCGGGCTGGAAAGCTGCCGGGCAGGAGCAGACAGCGGTGCAGTCTGCCTGGATTATACCAAGGTTACGGTAAATCTTGACGGTATTGATGTGGATGGGCCTCAGGCGGAGCTCATCCTCCGGCATCAGTACAAAGTGCAGTGCGAGCTGTCCGATGCCCGCAACCTGCTGTTTATTATTTCTATGGCGGATAATGAGGCGGTCGTTACGAGGCTTCTGGCGGCGCTAAAGGATTTGGCGGCAAGCCATCTGCCGGGGGAAAATAAGGACAATATTCATGAGTGCCGGGCAGCTATGGGGGATATGCCTGCGCCCCGGCAGAGGCTCAGTCCCCGGGAGGCGTTTTTTGCCGCCTTCCGGGCGGTTCCCCTGCAGGAGGCAATAGGGGCTGCTTCAGCGGAAACAGTGGCTTTTTATCCGCCGGGGGTGCCGCTCCTGTGCCCGGGGGAGGAGATTACGGCGGAGATTGTCAGCTATATACGCCGCTACCAGGCCCTTGGCATGCGCCTGTCCGGCCCTGCTGACGGCAGGCTGGAGACTATCAGGGTGATAAAATAGCAATAGCGATACAGGCGGGGCAGCAGGCGGGCTGCTCCGTGACAAAAGCTGCCTTATGGCAGCTATAAAATGTTTTGGGAAGAATGTTTTGGGAAGTTTGTTTGAAAGGAATTGTTGCTGATGCTAAAGGCAAAGGGCAAGCTGATAACGATAGAGGCGGGGGACGGCTCCGGCAAGGCAACCCAGACCGGGGCTTTGTATGACAGGCTGAAAAGGGAAGGCTATGATGTAATCAAGGTGGAATACCCTGACTACGCCTCCGAGTCCTCGGCACTGGTGCGCATGTATCTGGGGGGAGCCTTTGGGGACAAGGCGGAGGATGTCAGTGCCTATGGCGCCTCGGCTTTTTTTGCCGTGGACCGTTACGCTTCCTATCAGCTCAAGTGGAAGGATGCCTACGAAAGGGGCGCGGTTATCCTGGCGGACAGGTACACTACCTCCAACATGGTGCATCAGGCGGTGAAGCTGCAGGATGCGGCAGAGCGGGAGGCTTTTCTGGACTGGCTGTGGGATTTTGAATTTGTCAGGCTGGGGCTGCCGGTGCCGGATGAGGTGGTTTTTCTCGATATGCCGCCGGAGATCAGCGACAGGCTGATTGCGGCCAGGGCACAAAACGCTGGGGCACGTCAGAAGGATATTCACGAAAAGGACAGTGCCTACCTGCACCGCTGCCATGCTGCCTATAGCGCGGTGGCTGACAAATACGGCTGGGCCAGGGTGCAGTGCAGCCTGGGCGGCCAGGTGCGCAGTGTTGAAGACATTCACCAGGATGTGTATAATGTAGTGAAGAAAGTCTTGGGGTGATGAGATTTTGATCAAGGAAGTTCTGGTAGTTGAGGGCAAGATGGATGTGGTGGCCATCGGCAATGCTGTGGAGGCGGACTGCATCATCACGGAGGGCTTTAACCTGAAGCCCAAGGCCCTGGACGCCATTGAAAAGGCATACAAAAAGCGGGGCATTATTATCCTGACGGACCCGGATTCTGCCGGGGAGCGCATCCGCAGGTTTTTGACCCAAAGGTTCCCGGAGGCAAAGCACGCTTTTGTGCCCCGGGAGGATGCCACTGCCAACAACGATATCGGCATTGAGCAGGCGTCCCCGGAGGCGATTCGGAAGGCCCTGGAAAAGGTGCGCACTATGGACTGGGAGCCTAAGGAGACCTTTACCGGGGCGGATCTGCTCCGGGCAGGCATCAGCGGGGGCGCGGTTGCCAGCCAGCGCCGGGCGCAGCTGGGGGCAATCCTGGGGGTGGGCTACGCCAATGCCAAGACATTTCTCCTGCGGCTCAATCACTATGGGGTGACCCGGGAGGAATTTGACAGGGCGCTGGCTGAAATAGCCCGTGAAAAGTAATTGGTGCTTTAGGTAAAGGCTAGTTGTGCTTTGCCGGAAAGGATAGTTGATAATTTCATGACAGAAAATATAGACAAGGATATTTCCCAGGCACTGGCAGGGGCGAAAAGTGCCAGGCAGCCCCGCCCGGTGATTGCCAATCCCCAGGTGACGCGCCATATCATGAAGGCCTTCAACCTGCGGGCGGCAAAGAAGCTGGGGCAGAATTTCCTGGTGGATGCAGGCATCGTGCAGGGCATTGTGGAGGCGGCGGAGGCAGGCCCCGGGGATAGGATATTGGAAATCGGCCCCGGCATCGGCACCCTGACCCAGGGGCTGGCGGAATCCGGGGCGGAGGTCACGGCGGTGGAACTGGACAAGAAGCTGCCGGCAGTGCTGGCGGAAACCCTGGACGGGTATGACAATGTGACCATTGTGCCGGGGGACATCCTCAAGGTGGATATCCGCAGCCTGATGGGGGATCAGCCCTTCAAGGTGGCGGCAAACCTGCCTTACTACATCACCACGCCTATCCTGATGGCGCTTTTGGAGCAGCATCTGCCCATCAGCGTGCTGGTGACTATGGTACAGAAGGAGGTTGCCCTGCGCATGGTGGCGGAGCCGGGCAGCAAGATTTACGGTGCCCTGTCGGTGGCGGTGCAGTACTATACCAGGCCTCATATCGCCTTTGATGTGCCGCCCCGCTCCTTTATTCCTGCGCCGGAGGTGGATTCGGTGGTGATTGCCTGCCAGGTCAGGGAAAAACCGGCAGTTCAGGTAAAGAGCGAGAAGATGTTCTTCCGGGTGGTGAAGGCAGCTTTCGGACAGCGCCGCAAGACCATGTCCAACGCCATGAAGGGGGCAGGCTTCTTGCCGGAGCAGATTGCAGCAGCCTTTGCAAAATGCGGCCTGGACAGCACTCGCCGGGGGGAGACCTTCACCCTGGAGGAATTTGGACTTTTGGCAGATGCTTTGACAGAAATAGCATGATTTGGAAAGGATGATCAAGATGGCAAGGATAGAATATGAGCCTCAGGGGATTTGCCCGCGCCTGATGCGTTTTGAGGTGGAGGACAACAAATTGAAGGGGTTTCAGGCACTGGGGGGCTGCAACGGCAATCTGCAGGGCCTGGGCAGGCTCACCGAGGGCATGGATATTGACGAGGTTATCAGGAGGCTGGAGGGCATCCGCTGCGGCGCCAAGGCTACCTCCTGCCCTGACCAGCTGGCACAGGCATTGAAGCAGTACAAGGCGCAGCAGCAATAACATGCCATAAGCTGCCATAAGTTGCCATAAGCTGCGGCAGGGTAATGGCCGCTGGGTAATTGCCGCCTGGGGCGGTGCTTTTCAGGTGAAATCGAGGTTAAGAATATGATATTTGATAATCATTCCCATACGGTGTTTTCCTCTGACTCGGAGATGGAGGCGGAGGCTGCTATTGAGGCGGCGGCAAGGCAGGGGCTGGGCCTGGTCTTTACCGAGCATTATGATTATGATTACATCAATACGAAGCATTACAAGGAAATGCAGTTCCGTTTTGATGCGGCAGGTTACTGGGAAAAATACCTGCCTTATCGGGGAGACAGCCTCAGGCTGGGGGTGGAAATCGGCCTGTCGGAGACCAGCGGTGCTGCCAATAGGGAATTTTTGCAGGGAGCGCCCTTTGACCTGGTGATAGGTTCCATCCATATTATTGATATGCTGGATTTGTATTATCCTGATTTTTATGAGGATAAGTCCCAGGCGGAGGCTTTTGGCAGGTACTTGCAGGTAATGGCTGCTATGGTCAGGGCAAACCCTTATATTGACGTGCTGGGGCATATTGATTATATCTGCCGCTATGCCGCCTATGAGGACAAGGAGCTGGTATATGGCGATTTTGCCGATTTGGTGGATGAGGTGCTGCAGGCGGCTATCGACTGTGAGGCGGTGATGGAACTGAACACCAGGCGGCTGGGGGACAGCCGGGCGGTACAGGCTCTCCTGCCGGTGTACAGGCGTTACCGGCAGCTGGGGGGGCGGTATGTTTCCCTGGGTTCGGATGCCCATGCCCCGGAGAATATCGGCATGAATTTCCAGGCGGCACTGGACATGGCGGAGCATCTGGGGCTGCAGCCGGTGACCTTTGCAGCACGGAAGATGGCCTGCTGCCGCTAAATTGCTGTAAGCTGGCAAGTTGGCAAGCTAGCAGGAAAAGATGGCTCGCGGAAGGCGGCACAAAAAAACAGGATTTTCCCTGTGCGTCACATAGCGCTGTGCGCTGGCGTGACGGCAGGGCAATCCTGTTTTTGTTTTGCGTGCCGGTGTGCTGCCAGGTTAATCCTGCACCAGCAGCGTCACCGGGTTGAATTTCAGGCGGAAGCAGAGGGCACCGAGGTCGTTTCCATCGATAACGGAGGTGATAAAATCGCTGTCGTGGTCGGTGGTCTCAATGGTAATCGGCGTTGGCAGCAGCTGGTTGCCGGTGTCGGCAAAAAGGATAAGCCGCGGATAGCGGGTCATGCCGATATGCACATCCTTGACAATGCCGTAGCCGATAGAGGTTTTCAGCACTGTGCCGATAGGATACAGCGCCACATGGTCAAAAAACAGCTTCAGGAGCGGCGGGTCAAACTGCTTGCCGGAGCATTTCGTCATAATCTTGTAGGCGATGTGGGGCGGGTATGCCTTTTTGTACGGGCGCTGGGTGGTCAGGGCATCATAAACATCCGCAATGGCCACGATTTTGGAAAAATCGCTGATGTGGTCTTCCGTCAGATGGCGCGGATAGCCGCTGCCGTCCAGATGCTCATGGTGCTGGTAGGCGATGTTGGCGATGGCTGACACGTCCAAATCGGTGCAGGTAAGTTCCTGCAGCCGCTGCCAGCCCCATTCCGGGTGCAGGTGGATGGTCTTAAATTCCTCGTCCGTCAGGGCCCCGGGCTTGTTGAGAATCTTGAGGTTCACCTTCAGCTTGCCTATGTCGTGGAGCAGCGCCCCCATTGTCAGGGTAATCAGGTCAGACCTGGTAAAGTGGCATAAAAGCCCCAGCATGGCGGACAGGGCGGCAACATTGACAGAATGGGCAAAGGTATAGTCATCATAAAGGCGGATATCCGTCATCTGCACCAGGTTGTCCGGCTTCTTGATCAAATCGGCTATAATACTCTCGGAAGCACTGAGCAGAGGCGGGATTTCCATGTCCTTGGCCTGCTGGATTCTGGCGTATGTATCATATATCTGATGGATGGCCGTTACCCTGGTATCCTCCCGGATGATGTCATCGGGCAGCGGCAGCGGCAAATCAGGGTCCAGGGAGGTGATTGCCACATGGGAGATGCCTATTTTGTGCAGCCTGTCGATATACTGACGGTTGAGCTTTGTGCCGCGGGTGAGGTAGCTGGCGCCATCGCTGTTGTAGATGCTCTGGGCCGTCACCATGCCATCCCGGAGACGGGTTATCGGTAAACGTATCATAATGAAAGTACCCCTTGACTATGAATAATGCTTTTGTGCCTTACTGGATTTTTTATACATTGTACATAATATGATAATATATTTTGTGGAAAAAGGAAATAGTGAATTTGAAGCTTTCTTTGCCCTTGCTAGAGCGTGGGCATTTTGGTATACTGAAATATGGATTGGAAGCTTTGTTTGAATTTACGGGGACGGCTTTCGCCAGGTGGCTGGCCAGCCGGAGTCCTAGTGAATGATAATTCCAGTAAATGATAATCTGCAAGGAAAAGAGGAGTTTTTAGATGCGAGTAAGGCGCAGGAGACGCCGCAATTTTACGCGAGTATATATACTGGCAGTATGCCTGCTGATAACACTGGCAGGGGTGGTGGCAGCAGGCTTCATGGGCGGCAGCCAGGAGGAAAATCCGGTGGTGGCAGAGTCCGGCATTGAGCGGTCTGATGATTACATGCACGTCATGGTGATGGGCGTGGACAGGCGCAGCGATGATGCCGGGCGCAGCGATACGCTGATGGTGGTGACGGTGAACAAGACGGCGGGCCGGGCGGAGATTTTGTCCCTGCCCCGGGATACCCGTGTGAAGATAGAGGGCAACGGCTATGACAAAATCAATCACGCCTATGCCTTTGGCGGCTCAAAGCTGACGCGGAAAACCGTGGAGGAGCTTCTGGGTGTGCCGATGGATTATTATGTGCTGGTGGATGTCAAGGCCTTTGAGCGGATTATTGATGCTATGGACGGCATAGACATCGATGTGGAAAAGCGCATGTATTATGAGGACCCCTGGGATGATAACGGGGGCCTGGTGATTGACCTCTATCCGGGGATGCAGCACATGACCGGAGACAAGGCAATTCAGTATGTGCGCTACCGGGATGGCGAGGGTGACATAGGGCGCATCGGCAGGCAGCAGCATTTTATGCAGGCGGTGACGGACAAGATGCTTTCGCCGGCCATCCTGCCTAAGCTGCCTCAGCTGGTGGAGGAAATCCGTTCTGCCGTGGAAACGGATATGCCCCTGACGGATATGGTGGCGCTGGCGCAGCTTCTGCCCTCTATCCGGGAGCAGGGCATGGAGTCGGTGATGGTGCCGGGGCGTCCTGCCTACCTGGAGGATGTCAGCTACTGGCTGCCTGATATCATGGGGCTGAGGACGCTGGTTTCCAGGCAGATGGAAGCGGAACTGGCAGACAAGGCTCTTGCCAACGCGGAGAAGGTCAGGGAGCAGTACGATGAATCCCTGCCTAAGGGGCTGACTGTCATGGCTGAGAGCACGGAAGCAGCTGCAGGCGGCACGGCAGCTGGCACTGTAAAGCCTGCTGATGATAATAGTGCAGGGGCTGGGGATACTCAGGAAGGTGCCCGGGAAAGCCAGGTGCAAAAGCCTGCCAAAGCAGAGGGGCCGGGCGGCATTTCCGTGCTGATTATCAATGATAGCGGCATCAACGGGGCGGCGGCCCGGCTGGCTGACAGGCTGCGGGCCAGGGGCTTCAATGTAACCGGGGTTGATACCGGCAGGAAGAGCGACCGCAGCCATACGATTATCGTGACGGACAGCAGCAATACAGAGTGGTTCTACGGGATGCCGTTCCCGTGTACCATCATGGATGGAGGGGAACCTAATGAAGCTGTTGTGTATATAGGGCAGGATTATGAGTGATGTGACAAGGTTCGGAGGGGATATATATTGCCTCCCCTCAGTTCCTGCTAATATGATACTATTTGAGTAAATAGTACCATGTTATATTTTGCAACAGCTTCATTGGGATTTAGAAGGAGTGTGTTAAATTTGGGCAGTATAAAGGTTAGCGGTTTGTGCAAGGCCTTTGGTATAGACGAGCTTTTTAACGATGTGAGTTTTGAGATAAAGCGCGGGGAAAGGGTGGGCTTTGTGGGAGCCAATGGTGCCGGCAAGTCAACCCTGATGAAGTGCCTCCTGGGAAAGGTTGAGTATGACAAGGGCGTTGTGGCTATTGACCCGGCTGATATCATCGGCTATGTGGAGCAGCAGGCGGAGATGGACAGTGAGGCAACCCTGTATGAGGAGCTGAAAAGCGCCTTTGCAGATGTGCTGGCACTGGCTGTTGCCAAGGAAGCCATGGAGGCGGAGATCAAGCACGACCACAGCGAGGAAAAGCTGGCGGCTTATGGCAGGCTGGTGGAGAGGTTCGAGCATGCCGGGGGGTATGACTTCGAGAGCCGCATCCGCCGTACTGCTTTCGGGCTGGGGTTTGCCGAGGAGGACATGGAGAAGAAGGTGGCTCTGTTTTCCGGCGGCCAGAAAACCCGTGTCTGCCTGGCCAAGGCCCTGCTCCGGGAGCCGGATTTCCTCTTCCTGGACGAGCCTACCAACCATCTGGATATCGGCATGATTGAATGGCTGGAGGGCTTTTTGCAGGGCTATAGCGGCGGCGTGCTGATTATTTCCCATGACCGTTTCTTTCTGGACAAGGTGACCAACCGCATTTTCGAGATAGAGAACAAGGCCGTCACTGCCTATGAGGGCAATTACAGCTACTACATGAAGGTCAGGGAGCAGCGCCGGGCGGCACAGCTTTCCGCCTATGAAAAGCAGCAGGAGCATATCAGGAAGACCGAGGAATACATCAGGAAGTACAAGGCGGGCATCAAGTCCAAGCAGGCCAGGGGGCGCCAGAGCCAGCTGAACCGCCTGGAGCGGATTGTAAAGCCTGCGGAGACGGCGGCCTTCAACTATTTTGCCTTTAACGAGCCGGGGGAGTGCGCCCAGCGGGTGGCAGAACTGGAGGATGTGGCCTATCATTTCCCGGATACGCACAAAAAGCTTTTTGAGCATGTGGATGTGCTGATCCGCAAGGGGGACGGCGTGGCCATCGTGGGGCCCAACGGTGCCGGAAAGACCACATTCCTGCGGTTGCTGGTGGGCGAGCTGGAAGCCTCGGAAGGGCGGATAAAAATTGGCTCCCGGGTAAAAATCGGCTACTTTTCCCAGCAGCATGAGGGGCTGCACATGGAGCGCACCCTGCTGGAGGAAATGGAGTATGAGTACGGCCTGTCCGAGGAGCAGAGCCGCCGCTACCTGGGGGCGTTCCTTTTCCACGGGGACGAGGTGTTCAGGCTGATTGGCGCCCTGTCTGGCGGCGAGCAGTCCCGGCTGGCCTTTTTGAAGCTGATGCTGACCGGGGCAAACTTCCTGGTGCTGGACGAGCCTACCAACCATCTGGATATTCCGGCCAAGGAGGCGGTGGAGGAAGCACTGGCTACCTTCCCGGGAACCTATATCACTGTTTCCCATGACCGCTATTTTCTGGACAAGGTGGCAAACTGCGTGCTGGAGATTGCAGACGGCAGCCTGACGGAGTACGATGGCAACTACAGCTATTACCGGGAGAAAAAGGCGGAGGAAGCAAGGGAAGCGGAGGAAGCAGCCGCTGAAAGGGCGGCTCAGGAGGCTGCCCTGGCGAAGAAGGCGGCTGCCAAGGCAAAGCAGCTGCAGGATGAGGCGGAAAAGGCGGCCCAGCAAAAAGCAGAAGCCAGGGAGGCAAGCAAGAAGCAGGCGCAGCTGGGAGCCATCCAGAAGATGAGCGAGGCAAAGCGCACGGAGCTCCTGCAGCGGACGGAAGCGGAGATTGCTATGGCAGAGGCGGAACTGAAAATGCTGGAGCATGAGATGAATGATGTGGGACTGCAGGCAGACCCTGTCAGGAGCCAGGAAATAGCCGAGGCTTATGCGGCCAAGGAACGGGAAATTCAGGCCAGGTATGAGAAGTGGGAACAGCTGGCGGAAGCCTAGGAGCATGGTAAAAGATATTTTTGCGGCATAAGCGGCGTGAGCAGTTGAGGGAGGCAATCATGGGAACAGTTGCGGCAGTGCAGGATGGAAGGGCAGAGCAGGATGGGCTGGAAGCCCTGACGGGGGTAGTGGAAAATATCATATTTGCCAGCCCGGAGGGGGGCTTCTGCGTGTTCCGCCTGCTGCCGGAGGGGCAGAAAAGCACCATTACCGTGACGGTGCAGATGGCCGCCCCCCTGCAGGGGCAGCAGCTTGACCTGAAGGGCAGGTGGGTGGAGCATCCCAGGTTTGGCACCCAGTTTCAGGCTGTGCACATGATTGTCTCCGCCCCTACCGGGGTGGAGGGCATCCGGCGCTTCCTTGCCTCCGGCACCATCGAGGGCGTGGGCAAGGCTATGGCGGCACGCATCGTGGACAAATTTGGCGGCATGGCCCTGGAGATTATCGAAAAGCAGCCCTACAGGCTGCGGGAGGTGCGGGGCATCGGCAAGAAGACCGCAGAGAAAATCCATGCCTCCTATCAGGAAAAGGCGGAACTGAGGCAGGTGATGGTCTGGCTGGAGCAGCACAACGTGTCGGGGATTTTTGCCGGGAAAATCTACGAGCGGTACGGCTCTTTTTCCGTGGAAGTCATGGAGCAGAATCCCTACCGCCTTGCCACCGAGATTGAGGGCATCGGCTTCAGCACGGCAGATGCCATCGCGGCCAGCCTGGGCATGGATCCCTGCGATAGCTTCCGGGTATCGGCGGCCCTGGCTTATCAGCTGCAGCGGATTGCCGTCAACGGCCATTGCTGCGTGCCGGAAAAGCAGCTGGTGGATGATGTGGAAAAGGGCATCAGGGTATCCAGGGATGTGGTCTGGGAGGTGCTGAAGCAGGATTTGGCCACTGGCAGGCTGGACCAGGAGTCCGTAGGCGGCGAGATTCTCGTTTATCCTGAGTACCTTTATCAGGCGGAAGCCGAGACGGCGGAGATGCTCTTGTATTTGCAGGAAAAGGCGGCGCCCATTGCTGCCTGCAATCCCGGGCGGCTGGTACGGCGCTGGGAGGAAAAAGCCTCCGTCCGGCTGGCGGAGCAGCAGCGGCAGGCGGTGGAGGCGGTGCTGGAGCACGGCGTCTTCGTGCTGACCGGGGGACCGGGTACCGGCAAGACCACCGTGGTCCGGGCCATGCTGGATATCCTGGAAAAGCTGGGCTTGCAGATTCTGCTGGGGGCGCCTACCGGCAGGGCGGCAAAGCGGCTGAGCGAAGCCACCGGCAGGGGGGCTAAAACAGTGCACAGGCTGCTGGAGGCATCCGGCGGTGACGGGGAGGGTTCCGGCTTTGGCCGCAATCAGGATGAGCCCCTGGAAGGGGATGTGGTCATCCTGGACGAGGTATCCATGATGGATATCGTGCTGATGCGCCACTTTCTGGAAGCGGTGCCCATAGGCTGCCGGGTGATTCTGGTGGGGGATGGGGACCAGCTGCCGGCAGTGGGGCCGGGGTCGGTGCTGAAGGATATCCTCCGCAGCGGCGTGGTGCCCCGGGTATGCCTGACGGAGATTTTCCGCCAGAAAGATGACAGCACTATCGTCATGAATGCCCATGCCATCAACGCCGGGCGGCTGCCTCAGTGCTCTTTGGATGAGGGAAGCGATTTTGTCTTTATTGAGCAGCAGAATCCCGAACTGGTGGAGCAGCATATTGTGGACCTGTGCCGGAGAATCCTCCCCGCCAGGGAATATGATGTATTGGAGGATGTGCAGGTGCTTTCACCTATGCATCGGGGGGCCTGCGGCGTGGAGCGGCTGAACCAGCTTTTGCAGGATTCCTTGAACCCTGCCGGGGAGGATGTGCCGGAGCTGGCTTACGGCTCCCGGGTTTTCCGCCTGGGAGACAAGGTGATGCAGAACAAAAACAACTACGAAAAGGGCGTCTTTAACGGCGATATAGGCTATATCACCCAGCTGGAGACGGTGTATGTCCGGGTGCAGTTCGGAGATGAAATGGAAGTGGAATATGAAACCACGGAGCTGAATCAGCTGCAGCTGGCCTATTGCATGACCGTGCACAAGAGCCAGGGCAGCGAGTACCCGGTAGTCATATTGCCGCTGGTGCCTGGGCATCACGTGATGCTGCAAAGGACGCTGCTCTATACGGCGGTGACTAGGGCGAAAAAGCTGGTGATTCTGCTGGGCACCAGGGCGGCCCTGAATACCGCCGTGGCCAATGACAGGACGAAGAAGCGCTATACCCTGCTGGCGGAGCGGCTGGGCAGGAAGCTGTAATCACATAGGGAAATATATTCAGGAGATCAGGATTTTTGGGCTTGAAAATCAGGTAAGGGGGTGAGGCTGTGCTGGGCTGGATACTGGATTTGCTCTTTCCGCCCCGCTGCCCTGCGTGCGGCAGGTATATAGAGCAGCGGGATGCCTGGTGCGAAAGTTGTTTTGCCAGGCTGGTGCAGCCCCGCCGCCTGCCGCTGGGGGCTGAGATGGAGGGCCTGCTGGCGGGGGGCGCGTGGGCGCTGGGGGTGTATGAGGCAGGGCTCAGGGATATGCTGCGCCAGCTGAAATACGATGGCAAAAAAAGGCTTTTGCCGGGGCTGCACCGGTATATTGCCGCAGGCATCAGGCAGCTGCCACTGCCTGGAGGCGCTGTCAGGCAGCCGGGGGCGTGGCATGGCAAGGGAGCAGTGAGCGATGGCAGTGATGTTGCAGGTGGCGGGGCAGAGGTGCTGGCAGTGCCTGTACCCCTGCATCCCGGCAGGCTGAAGGAGCGTGGCTTCAATCAGAGCGAGTTGTTGTTCCGGGAGCCCCTGGCTGCCCTTGGGATTTTGCTGCAGCCGGTGCTGGTGCGCTGCCGCGCCACTACGCCCCAGTTCGGGCTGACAGCGGCGGAACGGGGCAGGAATCTGCAGGATGCCTTTGCCCTGGCAGAGGGTGCAGAGGTGGCTGGCAAAAAAGTGATTATCGTGGATGATATCATGACTACCGGCACTACCCTGCTGGAATGTGCCAGGGTGCTCCGGGGGGCAGGGGCCGCCGATATTATGGGCATCGTGGCGGCCTCCGGCAGAAAATAGCCGAATAACAGGCAAAAATTATATTGAATAAAAATACGGAATAATTTATAATGGTTAGGTGTAGTGAAGTGCTTTAGGGAGTGGATGCTATGAACAAGCTGAAAAATTGCGATAACTGCGGCAAGGTTTATATGGAAATAGGCCAGGGGATGTGTCCTGACTGCTACCGCAAGGAGCAGGAGGATGAGCAGACTGTTTATTCCTATGTCCGGGACCATGACAGGTGCAGCATCAAGCAGATTGTAGATGATACAGGTGTCAGGGAGCGCGTTGTGCTGCGCATGCTGAAGCAGGGGCGCTTCATCGCCAGCGGCTTCCAGATCAATTATCCATGCCAGGGATGCGGTACGCCGATTACTACTGGCAAGCTTTGCAGCAAGTGCAGCAATGACATCATCAATCAGGCCAAGCGATTGGAGGCTGCCAAGACTGTAAAGAAGGTGGACAAGAGCACCACTATGTATAACGCTAATCGTGACAGATAAGCAGGCAGCAGGGCATTTTGTGGTAGGGTGCCCGGTGTCAATAAATGAGAAGGCTAGCAGGATTATTTAAGAATCCTGCTATTTTTTTCGATATTTTTGCTAGGATTAGAGGAAGAATTGGGGTTATTTTTCAGGAAATGCAAAAACAAGGATGGTGAAAAGTCGTGATTATAAACAACAACCTGCAGGGCATAGCCGGTGTATATACCAATTCCGGCAGCGTCAACAAGCTTGCCAAGGCATATCGACAGGAAGAGACGGTCAACGACAATATTCAGATTTCTTCCCAGGGACAGCAGTTCAGCGAGATTTTGAAGAAGCTGAAGTCCGGCTCCGATGTGCGCATGGACAAGGTAGCTGAGTATGAGAACATGATTGCTTCCGGTGCTTATCAGGTGAGCAACAGGGATTTGGCAGAGAAGATTTTGCAGTATCGCTATTGAAAGCATAGCGGTACTGCTTGGGCTGCCGGGTAGCGGTGGGCTATCTGGCGGCATCTTGCGACCATTGAGAAGGAGGGCAGTCCATGTGGCAGGAATTGGCAAGGCTGCTGGCAGCATTGATAACCCAGTATCAGAAGCTGCAAAAGCTGAATGAGGAAAAACGCGGTATCCTGGTGCTGGTGAAGCTGCAGGAACTGGAGAAGCTGGTCAGGCAGGAAGAGGATGTCATTAAGGTCATCAATCAGACGGAGAAGCAGCGGCAGGAGCTGATGGCAAGGATGGCAGCAGGCGGTGTCAAGGTGGCGCCGGATATGCGCATGGACGCTGTGTGGTCCCAGTGCCCGGAACGGCAGCAGCGGGAAACTTTGCACAAGCTGCACAAAATGCTGGGCAAGCTGGTGGCGGAGGTGCAGGAGGCATCGGCTAATAATGAGATTCTCATCGCCAGTGCGCTGGAGGCCATCAATTACAGGCTGAACCAGCTGGGGGGCTCCACGGTGGAGCCTGCTTATGGCAGCAGGGGGCAGGAGCAGGTTTCCCACGTCAAGAACTTTGATTTGGAGGTATAGCCCGTGCAGGATTTGCTACACATTATCAGGCAGCAGCTGGTGCTTTGCCTCAGGCTTTTTGAGCTTACAAAGGAACAGGCCAACGCCCTGGTGCATACGGCTGCTCCGGCTGTGCAGCGTCTGACCAAGGAAATAGAGGCTGTGATTATTGATTTGAACAGGCTGGAAAAAAGGCGCCAGGATTTTTTGCGGCAGCAGGGCTGCAGGGATGCCGCCGCCTGGGTGGATGGCCAGCCGGAGGGGCTGGAAAAGGATATGGCCCTGCAGCTTTTAAAGAAACAGGCAGGACTATTGCAGAAACTCAAGGAAGCCACTGGCAACAATCTGCAATATTTAAATAAAAACATAGAATATATCGATTATAACGTGAATGTCATGACCCAGACTGCGGCAGGGGTAACCTACGGAACACCGGGCGATAGCGGTGGCAGGCCGGTACAGGGCAACAAGATGTTCGAGGCGAATGTCTAGAAATGTTCCAGGACATTTGAGAACATCCAGGTGGCATAGCGTGACAAATATTTGAGAGCAGGTGAGAAAATATGCAGAGTACCTTTTCCGGGCTCAATACTATGGTCAATGGTATCTATACCAACAGGCTGGGGCTGAACACAGTCGGCCACAATATCAGCAATTCCAATACAGAGGGATATTCCCGGCAGACAGCCCATGCATCGGCAACTCCGGCCTCGGAGGTTTATACCTTGGCAGGTGCCAATCAGGTGGGCAACGGCTCCACTGTTACTTCTGTCATCAGGGCCAGGGATATCTACGCTGACCGCCAGTTTTGGAAGGAAAACAGCACCAACGGCTATTACATAGGCAAGGCAAATAACTATGCCAAGATAGAGTCCATTTTTAACGACTCGGACAATACCGGCATCCAGAATGCTATGGAGAAATTCTATGAGGCCTGGGAGGATTGTTCGGCTACGGCCAGCAGCGATACCAGCCGTCAGAATGTCATCAACGCCGGGCAGAATTTCGCCCAGAGCCTGCAGATTGCGGCTAGTCAGGTGCAGGGGCAGATAGTATCGCTTTATGATGATATCTCCTTGAGCGTGGAAAAAATGAATCGTCTCCTGAGCCAGGTTGTGGAACTTAACAAGAATATTGCCGGCATAGAGGCAACGGGGGCCCATGCCAATGACCTGCGGGACCAGCGGGATTTGATTGTGGACCAGCTGACGGATATGACCAGCATCAATGTTTATGAGGCAAGCAACGGCATGTACACCCTGGTCGGCAGCGGTACAACCCTGGTGAACGGCCTTACCAAGGTGGAGCTGGAAATGTCTCCGCCAAAGAATAACAATGAATACGGCCTGAGTGATTATGATATTATCATCAAGGAGACAGGCACCATCTACTCCCCGGGGAGCGGCGAGCTGCAGGCTCAGTTTGAGGCCATTGAAGAGGATAAGGCCTATATTGATGAAGTGGCCCGCATGGCAACTTTTTTGCTGACTACCTTTAATGACCAGCACAGGGCAGGTTATGGAATTGACGGCAATAAGGACAAGCCTTTTGGTAATGCCAATCCTGCTGATAATGCTACGACAGGGCTGAATTTTTATGGTGAGTCAAATGTGTATTTTGACTGGTCTGAGGAAAACGGCCTTGTTATGTGCGAAGTACTGCATGATGGCACATTGGCGGATAGCACGGCAAAGCAGTTAAAAGGCATGCAGATTTTGGATGTGCTGGCAGTTAATTCCGAACTGACTGCCGTGGATGGCCACAAGAAGCTGGCCACCAGAAGCGGCCAGCGCAATGGCTTTGGGGAACTTTGGTATCAGGCGGCAGGTGGAGGATATACGACAAATCCCGCCTCTGCCCTGGAAGATGCGAACGGAAATCCGCTGCCTGTAGATGTCAATGGCACAGGAGATGGCAGCAATGCCGTCTGGATGGCTACGCTTTTGAACTGTGAATATGACAAGACCAGCCCTGAGGTCATGTCTGATAACAGGGCTATTGGCAAGGGCTCGCTATTCAGCTATTATAATACCAGCATGACGACTATGGGTTCTGATGCTGCCAATATGAACAGCAGGGTGGAGTTTCAGGCTAATGTCATGAGCCAGGTGGAAAATCTGAGAAGCACCACCAATGGCGTAAACTGGGATGAGGAACTGACGAATATGATTATGTTCCAGCAGGGGTATTCAGCCTGCTCCCGCTGCCTGAACGCGATGGATGAGTGCCTGGACAAGTTGATTAACGGCACTGGCACCGTGGGCAGATAAGCTGGCAGCGTAGCATGTATATAGGCTGATCTGAGAAATTTACCATAATATAGAATAGGGTGAAACAATATGCGTATAGCTAGTACAATGATGTCCTCCAATTACCTGAGGCAGCTGAACAAGACTTATGAGCAGTATACCAAGCTCATGGAGCAGAGCGATGGCAGCAAGTTGCACCGGGCTTCGGATGATGTGGTTGGCTACTCCAAATATTTGCGTTATCAGAACAACAAGATAAGCAATGAGCAGTATCAGTCCAATGTGAAGACTGCCAGTACCTGGATGAAGAATGCAGATGCGGCACTGGTCAATGTGACGGATTTGCTGGCCACCTTCAAGGAAAAGACGGAGGCGGCGGCCAATTCCACCCACAATGAAAGCGACATGAAGGATATTGCCAAGGAGCTTTTGGCCAACGTGCAGGAGCAGGTGGCAGACCTGAATACCCAGATTGGCGACAGGTTCCTGTTTGCCGGGCAGAAGGATACCACCATGCCTTTTTACATCACAGATGATAAGATGTTCAGGGGTGAAACCCGTACCCTGGATGATAAGCAGCAGGCATTTTTTGCCGGTGCGGATGAATGGGGAGATGAAAATACCACCCTCAAGCAGATGCTGAAGCTCAATGGTGATGATGGCAATACCTATTATATGAATGTTCAGACTGGCGATATTTTTACGGAGGATTTTGTGGTCAACGGCTACAAGAACTGCGACAAGCTGGATCGTACAGATACTGAGCAGGTATTTGGCAATATAGCCAAATTTAGAACCTCTGAGCATTTTGATCCCTATGGTGTGATTTACGAAGGGGCTAATGGCACAAAGTGGAGCCAGACTGTCAATGGCGTTAAAATGACCTTTGCTACGAAAGAACAGTATATTGTCAAATACGCTGGTGACGATAAATATATTTCGATGGTAAAGAAAAATGGTGGTGTAGACCAGGCTACGGATACTGTCAACGTAACAGGGCAGGATCTGAATGGTACGGATATATTTGATGTGAACAGTTATCCTGCCACCGGCACTGCCATGCTGAATCAGCTCATGTATGCAGTAGCCAAGATAGAAGGCGGCGATTATATCTGGGCTGGTGAGGAGGGCATGACCATTGCCGATACTGTTCATTCCAATGTGCTGGGGGCGGAGACCAAGATGGCAGCCCGCCAGCAGGCTTATGAGTCGGCTGCCGGTATGCTTACTACCCAGAATGAGTCCATTGTCAGCGATATTACCGATGTGTCCAGCACTGATGTGGCATACCTGGCCACCAAGCTGATGGAATATCAGACCATCTACAGCATGTCCCTGTCAGTAGGCTCCAAGATACTGCCGGGCAGCCTGGCTGATTACCTGAGCTAAGTGCCCGGTGCTGGCTGCTGGCAATACTGTACGATGTGAAGTATGATGTGAATTGTGATGTGAGTCAT
Organism: Selenomonadaceae bacterium; assembly: GCA_022786545.1. Taxonomy (GTDB): domain Bacteria; phylum Bacillota; class Negativicutes; order Selenomonadales; family Selenomonadaceae; genus Anaerovibrio. The sequence continues at coordinate 49,196 of JALFXV010000020.1, read as the reverse complement.
GATGTAAGTCGTGATGTGAGTTGCTGAAAGGATGTGAGGCAGCATGGGAATGTTGGATGGTCTTGGCGGTGCCGGCATGTTATCCGGTATGAAATACATGAATATCAGGCATGAGCTGCCGGAAATCGGCATCCGCCAGCAGCAGGCAGCCAGTGAGAAAAATGCTTACGTTCCTGCGGAAATGCACCGGGATTATGAGCCCCCTAAAGCTGATATGGGCTGGTCCCAGATCAAGGTGGACATCAACTGCTATCCTTGCCGCAAGGCCCTGGGGCATCTCAGTGATATGGATTTTGCCAGAAAATACGGGCAGAAGGGGTATAGTGATGTGCAGGCTGCCACGTCCAAGCATACCAATGACGGCTGGGATATGGCAAGGAACGGTGCAAGGCCGGGGCGCAATGTGCTGGACCAGCAGGAGTGGTCCAAATTCTGGGGCAAGGTCATCAAGTGGCCCCAGTGGACGATTATAGATATACCGGACCCTGAGTTTACTGTAACCCCGTCGGAGATTAAAGGGAAGATGGATGTGGGGCATGACAAGTACAACATTCAGACGTCCGCCCGTGCCGATGTTGCCCTCAGCCCGGGCACGGCGGAAACATATATTGCTAAGGAAGGCTCCATACGCATGTGGGCCACGGAAGGCCGCTTGGATATATATGCGTAAATTTATGTAAATTAATGTAAATTAATTTTGGAGGCTTTTGGATGAGAAAGATTAACACACGGCGTTTTGGCGAGTTGGAGATTGAGGAGCAGGATGTGGTCAGGTTTGCTGACGGCATTCCGGCTTTTGAGGATGAGCATGAGTTTGTGGTGCTGCCCTATGAGGAAGGGACACCGTATATGTTCCTGCAATCATTAGTAACGCCGGAACTGGCATTTTTGATGACGGATCCTTTTGTATTTTTCCCGGAGTACAGTTTTGAGCTGGATGATGAGAATATGGACAGGCTGGATATCAAGTCTATGGATGATGTGCTGGTCTGCACCCTGATTTCCATTCCCAGGTCAGGGGTGTCCGGCATGACTACCAATCTTTTGGCACCGGTGGTCATCAACAGGCATACAATGCAGGCAAAGCAGATTGTGCTGGAAAAGACCCAGTACACTACCAAGCACAGGCTGTTCCCTGAGGCAAAGGGGGATAAATAATGCTGGTTTTGACAAGACGTCCCCATCAGCAGATTATGCTGGGTGATGATATAACAATTAATATCGTGGATGTAAACGGGGAGAATGTCAGGATTGCCATTGACGCCCCCCGTCACGTGAAGATATACCGTGGCGAGATTTATCGCGAGATTAAGGATGAGAACCGCACGGCTGCTGCGGCACCGATGGATTTCGATTTGACACAGGCATTGCCGGTGAAGTGAAAGCAGGGCAGCTGCGGGCTGCAGTTTTTGGAGGATAGCTTCACCTGCTGACAGATTGAGGATAATCTGCCAAATATAAAGGAATAAATCATTTTCTATGGAGGGATAACGATGATTGGAAAGATGCGTGACATGGTAACAGCTGCGGTGGTTGTTTCGGCAGCTGATAATAAGAGTCCGAAATTTGCCGGAGCGGAGGACAAGAGCAGCCAGGGGGCGGCAGACAGCAGCGATGACGCTGCCAAGTTCAGCTTGCAGCCGAAGGGGCTGGATGCCGTATCCGCAGTACCTGATGCCAGCAAGTCCTCAAAAGAGCAGCAGGAAGAAAAGCAGGAGCAGAAGGGCAAGCTGTCACCTGAGTTCGTCAGCGAAATGACCAAGGAGCTGAATGAGCTCATGGGCAAGCTGAACTGTGATTTGGAGTTCCAATATCACGAGGAAGTGGATGTAATGTCCGTACGGATGATAGACAAGAATACCAAGGAAGTCATCAAGGAATATCCTCCTGAGGAAATGGTTGAGGGCATGATACGTGCTCAGGAATGGCTGGGAGCTTTCCTGGACAAGAATGCCTGAATTGATGCTGCAAGAGAAAATAATTTAGCAGAAATTAAATGAAAGAGGATAGATTGAATAGGAGGCGGCGAAAATGGGCGCAAACGGCATATATGGTCTGTCTGGTTCCGGTCTTGACATCGAGTCCCTTGTTAAGATGGGCATGATGAACAAGCAGAACCAGTATGACAAGATGTATCAGAACGAGATGAAGCAGACCTGGTTAAAAGAAGCCTACAATGATGTTTATAAAGACTTGACGACATTTAAATATTCTACGTTGTCGGATTTCAAGATGCAGTCCAACATGAGTGCTATGACAGCATCCAGCTCTGACAGCTCTGTGGTTACAGTTACGGCAAATGGTGCGGCAGCAGCTATGAATCACAAGGTAACAGTTTCTTCTGTTGCCAGCAATGCGTATCTGCTGACAGCTGACCAGAAGGGAATTGACAGGGCAAGCACTAAGACTAATAGTGATAATCTGAAGGATGTGCTGTACAAGAGTGTTTCCAGTGTTGGCAATAGCGACGGCACATACGAATACAAGCTGACGATGGCAGATGGCACTACGAAGACGGTCAATGGTAGCGATACGGCTATTTCTATTGCTTTCCGGGATACTGCTGGTGATGAAAAAACCTATACCCTGACTTATACTTACGATGATTTGATGCAGAAGGAAAAGACCTTGTATGATTTTGCCAGTGATATAAGCAAGACCGGGGCAAATATACAGGGGGGCTACGACTCTGCCAATAATTCCTTCAGCATATACAACAAGACCAGCGGCAAGGATAATATTATCGGCATACTGGCAAATAATAAGGAGTCTGCCCAGCTGCTGAACAGCCTGAATCTGGGCAGCTATGACGCCAATACGGATACGCTTTCCGGTGCCATTAGCTTTGCTTCTGAGGATGTGCAGCCGACAACCAAATCATCCTCCAATATCAAGACTTTGAATCAAAGCCATTCCCTCAAGGATGTGCTGGGGCTGACCGCCACACTGACACAGAATGGCAGCAACTATGATTTTGTGGTCAAGGACAAGGATGGCAGGGCGGTAGCCAATCTAACGGGAAAAACTTTGTCTGAAATAAAGAACACCAATGCGTTCAGCATTAATGTAAGCGATGGGACAGATAATAGAGATGTGTCCTTTACTTATGGTGATTTGTTCAATCTGGACAATGGGCAGACGGGTAAGGTGCAGTCCAATGCTACCCTGTCTGATTTTGCGGATAGGATTAATGCTGCCGGTGTAGGCGGAATAAAGGCTGCCTATGATGAGGCGGCGGACAGTTTCTCTATGGTAAATCTCACAGGGGAGGCAAAGCTGACTTCTGCTGATGATGTAGGCAGCCAGATGATATCCGCCTTGAATCTGGGCAGCAATTCCAATGCAACTTTGCTGGAGTCAGGGAACAGCCTGTCAGGCAAGAAACTGGCAGATTTGTTTGGGTATACGGTTTCTATTGAGAGATATGTATCGACAGTTGGTGGTACATCAAACAATAATTACCGCATGACTGTAGAGGATAGCAGTGGACAGGCAGTTAAGGATGCTAATGGCAATGCTATAGTAGTTGAGGGCAAGGCTGGCAGTTTTATGGGCAATAGCAGTACAGCTGCCAAAAAGGTGATCGCTTCATTTACTATTGGCGATGGGGAAAACTCAGCCAGTGTCAATCTCAAGGCATCTGATTTATTCGATTTTTCAGGGTTTACTACTGATAATGGTACTTCGACGGGACTATTGAAGCTGAATAATGGTACATCAATAGCTGTAAACAATAGCGTGGCTGCACCGAAAAATAATGCCTCTGATGCAGGTGTGCTGGCAGACAAAATTACGGCGGCTGTGTCAGCTGGTGGCATCAATGTAACTGCTGATTATGATAATGGCAAGCTGTCCTTATTTAATCCGGCCGGGGATGTCAAGCTGGAAGGAAATGACGGATTGTCAGCCAGTCTGGGCTTAAAATCGGTAACAGCCGATGTTCCTGCCTCTGTGGTATCCTCCGGCATAACCCGTGCCAATAGCAAGAGCACGGATAATTACCTGGCTGATATTTTGGGGACAAGTGCGTCTGTTACTACCAATGGACAAGATAATTACACCATTACCATGAAGGATAGCAGCGGCAAGGAGAATACATACACAGGAACGGCGGCAGAGCTGGCTGATATGTCAGTATTTTCCCTGGCAGTTGGTGACAGTGATAACAGTGTGGATGTGTCAGTAACTCTTGGGGAGCTGTTTGATTTGTCCAGCCTTGGTTCGGCTGACGGCAGCCTCAGGGCAAATCAAGGGACGGATTTGTCTGCTCTGGCTAAAAAGATAAATGATGCTACTGACGGCAAGGTCAATGTTAAAGCCTCTTATAATACGCAGTCAGGGACATTTGCTTTGGAGAATGGTGCCGGGCATGTAAATTTCACAGGCAAGGATTCTCTGGGCAATACGCTGGTAAAGAACCTTGGCATTGATGCCGGCGTTACCACTGATGGCAAGTTCCGTACCTATGCAGGTTCTAATGCTTCTGTCACCATTGATGGCAAGAGCTTTGATTTGGCAACCAACAAGCAGACGGTGGCAGGTGTTACCTATACCTTCACCGGTGTTACTGAGCCTGGCAAGACCGCGAATGTCAGCGTTACCCAGGATACGGATAAGATTATTGAGTATGTAAATAAGTTTGTAGATGAGTACAATAAGCTTATTGACGGTCTTAATGAGAAAATCTCTGAGGAGAAATATTCTGATTACAAGCCTCTTACTAAGAAGCAGGAGGAGGAAATGTCAGAGGAGCAGATCAAGAAGTGGAATGAAAAGGCCAAGTCAGGCCTGCTCTACCATGACAATACAATTCGCTCTCTGATAAGCGATATGCGGGAGGCGGTATATATGCCGGTGGAGGCAGTAGACAGCAAGTACAATTCCCTGTCTGCCATCGGTATCACCACCAGCAATAACAAAGGCCATCTTACCTTGGATGAAACAAAGCTGAGAACAGCTTTGACAGAGGACCCGGACTGTGTGTATCAGCTATTTGCTTCTGACCAGGATAGTTCTTATGTTGCAGGCAGTGCTGACAAGGTAGTCATCAGCAAGGAACAGCAAAAGGATGATTTTAACAACACCGGTGTGGCCAATCGTCTGACTAACGTTATGACCAACCGTATGAGTGTCATTTCCAGCTATGCAGGAACCAGTGCAGCTACAGATGACCAGAGCTATCTGGGCAAGCTGATTACCAATTTGCAGACCAAGATGAGCAATTTCAAGACCATGATGCAATCCTATGAGAATGTATTGTACAAGAAGTATGATGCGATGGAGGTTGCTCTGTCCAAGCTGGGGGCGCAGCTTGGATATATTACAGGTGGTAATTAAGGCAGAGAGGAAGCAATATGATTAATAATGCAGCAGAAGCGTATAAAAGGCAGCAGGTGATGACTGCTACTCCGGAGGCACTGACCTTGATGCTCTACAATGGGGCACTTCGCTTTATGAAGGAAGGCCTGGAGGCGATGGAGGCAAAGAAGTGGGAGCAGTGCAATACTTCCTTGCAGAAGGCCCAGAGGATTATCTTGGAATTTCAGGCAACCCTGAAAATGGAATATGACATCTCCAAGCAGCTGATGCCCTTGTATGATTATGTGTACAATAGCCTGGTGGAGGCCAATATGCGCAGCAAGCCTGAAAAGGTGACAGAATGTATAGAACTCGTACGGGAACTGCGTGATGCCTGGGCGGAAGCCATGAAGATAGCACGCAAGGAGAGGGGGGCTTCTTGATGTTGCCTCCAGCTACGATACATAGGACAAAGTCAGTTTTTACAGAAAGGCAGTTGTGGGAAAAGTATTTGGCTGTGACGAAGGAGTTGCTGAAGTTTATTAAGGCTGAGGACATAGATATGTTCCTGCAGCTGGTAGACCAGCGGCAGGCCTTGATGGAAATGATGCAGGAAGTGCCTCTGGCAGAGCGTGATTTCAGCGGCACGGCTGAGTGCCAGGCCATGCGGGAGGCGATAAAGCCTATGGATATGCAGATTATGTACAAGGCGAGGGCATGGCTGAACAAGTCCCGGCGCAACAACCAGACTGTCCGGGGCTATGATGTGGCAGGGTATGGTGCTGCTTCCTACGGAGCTGCCGGCAATGTCTTTAACAGGCAGCTTTGATCTGTTTCTCACAGGGAATGGGGCGGACAGCCCCATTTTTTGTGGAAATTTTTCCAGGCTGCTTAAGTAGCTCAAAAAAACTCACGATAATATTAGTGACAACGGCAAAAGATACTTCCTCGGTGGCTAGCAACCAGCGGAGTATCACATATTTGCAGAAATTTTATAGGCGGCGGCAAGGATGCCGCAGACCTTGTTGACAACCAAGGAGGAATTTATCATGGCAATGGTAGTAAAAAACAACATGTCCGCTCTGTCCACATTGAACACCTTGAACAAGAACACTACTGCGCTCTCCAAGAGCCTGCAGAAGGTTTCTTCCGGCATGAAGATCAACAGCGCAGCTGATGATGCTTCCGGCTACGCTATTTCCGAGCGTATGCGTGTTCAGATCCGTTCTTTGGACCAGGCAAACAGCAACGCCCAGAACGGCGGCTCCATGATGAAGGTTGCTGAGGGTGCAGTAAGCTCTACTGTAGAAATCCTGAAGACCTTGAAGGAGAAGGCTGTAAATGCGGCTAACGATACCAACACTGATGCTGACCGTGCAACTATCCAGAAGGAGCTGGATCAGTCTGTAGACCAGATTAACGACAATGCCAATGTTACCTTTAATGGCCAGTATCTGGTAGATGGCTCCAAGAACAGCAAGACTGCTGGTGCTACTAAGACCACTCTCACCAATACCAGCTTGAGTGCTGACACTAAGGTTGGTAGTGCCTTTGTGAAATTGGCGGCTCGTAATGGCGATGGCTTGAATATCCATAAGGGCGATACCTTGACCATTTCTTTTGTTATGGATGGCAAGACTTACACAAATACAGTTGACATTACCGAGGGTTTGACCTTGGAGGGAGCTATTAATAATTACGCCAAGACTGATGTGAATAAAGCCGGAGCACAGGCGGTATTGTCATTTACTGGTCAGACTAAGGGTAGTAATGGTACGGTTACCAATACTACTGGCGATACTAAGGTTATTGGTCTGGATAAATTTGGTAATGAGGTTAAGACTTCTGATGGCGCGTCTGCTCTTACCCTTACCGCTTCTAATGCTGGCATCAAGGGGCAGATTGCTGGTTTCACCATGTACATTACCGACAATACCGGCAAGGTAAACAAGTCTGCTAATGCCGTATTGGATGCTTTCACTGAGTCCATCCGTGCAGAAAATGACTCTAAGAAAGATAACTCCATCATCATGCAGGTAGGCACCAAGGCTGGCCAGTCCATCAAGGTTGGTCTGACTGATATGAAGGCTGCTGCTCTCGGCCTGCAGGGTGAGGATGGCAAGACTTTGTCCGTAGGCAACAAGAAGGATGCCAATGCAGCTATCAACGTATTGGATTCCGCTATCCAGAAGGCCCTCGATCAGCAGACCACCATCGGTGCTGTTGAGTCCCGTCTGGAGTACACCCAGTCCAACTTGACTACTGCCAGCGAGAATGTAACTGCTGCCGAGTCCACTATCCGCGATGCTGATATGGCTAAGGAAATGATGAACTACACCAAGAACAACGTTCTGATGCAGGCTGCACAGTCCATGCTGGCACAGGCAAATCAGAGCAGCTCTAACGCACTCAGCCTGCTTCAGTAATCTGACGGTGGCTATGGGGCTATATAAAAACTGAATTTAAGCTTGCAGGGGGCATCTCGCCTCAGGTTTGCTACAGGTTTCTGCCAGCAGGTTTTCCTGCTGGCAGTTTTTACGTTTTTTTGCTTTTTGACAACAGTTATTTTGTTTAATGATTTTGCAAATCCGTTCGATAAATAGATAGAATGAATTTTATGGAGAGCGGATATGAAGATTTCAGCATGCTATATAACGAAAAATGAAGAAGCGAATATCAAAAAATCCATTGAAAGCCTGCAGGGGCAGGCTGATGAAATAATTGTGGTGGATACCGGCTCGACGGATGAAACTGTGGCGGTGGCAAGGCAGCTGGGGGCAAGGGTATATCACTTTGATTGGTGTGATGATTTTGCCGCTGCTAGGAATTTTGCCTTGGGCAAGGCTACAGGAGACTGGCTGGTCTTGCTGGATGCAGACGAGTATTTTGCTGACAATACAGGCAGAAATTTGCGCAGTACCTTTTTGGCTTTGCCCGAAGAAAGTCAGGGTGTCTTTATCAGGAAGCACCATTATGATGTTCAACAGCAAAAATATCTGGGCAGCTATTATGATTTGCGTTGTGCAAGGAATATTCCTGGGCTTTATTATTATGGCAAGATACATGAGGCGTTGTATTTGCCAGGTAGGAAAGAGCTGGTTATCATAAGGGTTGAGGATGATATTTTGAAGCTTTTTCATACGGGCTATGGGCGTGGGATTAGCAAGGAAAAAGTAAAGCGCAATCTGCGCATCATGAAGGCAGAAATTGCTGAGGGAAGACCTATTGAAGAATTGTATTCATATTTATATGATACTTATGGCATTTTAGGGGATGAGGAAAAGGCAATTCATTATGCCAAGCTGCAGGTAGAGCTAGGGAGGCATTATGGAAGCTATGAAAGTAGCTGCTATCGGGGGCTTTTGGTATATTATGGCAGGGCAAAAAAACTGGAGGATTATTTGCAGCGGCTGTATTATGCAGGCAGGGCGGCAGAGGATTATCCTGAATTGCCGGACTTTCATGCCGAATATGGCGAGAGCCTGTATAAGATGTACAGGTACGAGGAGGCCTTGAACTCATGGCAGACTGCCATGAGGCTGGCGGTAGATTATAATGGCATTGAGCCTAGCAATATGACAGATGCTGGTGTCAGTGTGCTGAAAGAAAGGTATGCGGCTGCTGAAATTCTGGCACAAAAAGCGGCTGGCATCCGCCTTGCCGCCTGTTCCATCGTCAGGAATGAAGCTGGCAATATAGCAGCTTGGCTGGCGTGTGCCAGGCAGTTTGCTGATGAGATAATCGTGGTGGATACCGGCTCAACGGACGGTACGGCGGACATTTTGCGCAGTCATGGCATAAAGCCGATTGAGATGGCATGGCAGGATGATTTTTCCCTGGCAAAGAATGTGGCTATTGAGGCAGCCCATAGTGACTGGATTGTTTTCAATGATGCAGATGAGCTGTTTTCTGAACCGCAGTCTGTGCGGGGATTTGTTGCCTCTGTTGATAATATGAATATAGATGTGATTATGATGCCACGGGTTGATCTTGATAAAGATGGCAAGGATATGGGACGGTTGAATGTGGCAAGGATATTCCGCAGGCTGCCGGGGCTTCGCTATGAGGGCCGTGTCCATGAGCAGCTGATGCGCCGGGGACAGCCTTTGGCGTACAGCCGCATGCTGGTGACGGATGACAGGCTGCTGATACGCCATACAGGCTATCAGCAGGGGATCGTCATGGACAAATGCCGCCGCAATTTGCGGCTCCTTCTGGCAGAGCAGAAGCAGGGGGAGGATGCTTCCCGATTTGGCTATATAGCAGACTGCTACTTTGGCTTGGGGGATTATGAACGGGCTTTGAATTATGCCCTGCGGTTTATCCAGTCAGGCTACGTTATGGTTGGCAGGGGGGGCAGTACTCACAGCATTGCCCTGATTTGCCTGGAAAAGCTGGGCTATCAGGCCGGGGACAGGCTGGCGGTGATTGCTGACGGCATGGAAAAAAATCCTGATTTGCCGGATTTTTATGGTGAGAAGGGCATTGTTTATGCCGAATTGGGACGCTGGGAGGAAGCTTATCCCCTGCTGAAAAAGGCGATTGATGATTTTGTGAGGCTGCAGGGGTCCGGCAGGACAGGGGATACCTCCAACTTCGGTGGCAGGATTATCAGGGCGATGAAGCTGCTGGCCAGCTGCTGCCGCAGGCTGGGCAGGGATGAGGAAGCGGAGCAGTATATGGCAGATGTGCAGGTATTGCAGCCGCCCAGGGAGAGGTATGTCCCTGCTGCAGAGGGAGCATGTGCGCCGGAGGAGGCGAATATGCTGCTGGCACAGGCTATGCCGAGGCTGTTCGTTGCCCTTTTGTGCCATGAGGAATCTGTGGTAAACCACAATGAGCCAAGCCCTGCCCAGCATCTGCCGGAGTCCTGGCAGAATTTGCTGAGGCTATATTTTTCCGGCGAGTTTTATCCGGACCGCCAGCCGGACAGCACTGCTTATATGGCCCTGCTACCGGATGTGCTGGGCTTTGCTTCAGCGGATGTGGTGCAGAAATACCTGCTTTTGGCAGGGCGTTTGCCGGAGCAGGAACGCATGGAGGTGGCAGATAGCCTGATTGGCTGCCGTCGTTACAGGGAGGCCATGCTGCTGCTGGCAGATATGGCAGGTAGTGTGACAGAAAGTGGCAGATATTCGCTGCTGGCGGGCATTGCCTGCTATGGCATGGGAGAATACCAGGCGGCAATGGGCTGTCTGCAGCAGGCGGAGTGCCGTGACTTGAATGAGGCGGAGCAGGCACGTCTGATATCTTATATGGCATGGTGCAGGGAGGCAGTGACAAAATGAAGCTGACAATATCGGCATGTTGTATCGTAAAAAATGAAAGCCGCAATTTACCTCGCTGGCTGAAATGTATGAAGCAGGTGGCAGATGAAATCATTGTGGTGGATACCGGTTCATCAGATAATACCGTGGACATCGCCAGGGCAGCAGGTGCTAAGGTGTATTATTTTCAGTGGGTTGATGATTTTTCAGCAGCCAAGAATTTTGCCATTGATAAGGCAAAGGGGCAGTGGATTTTTTTCCTGGATGCAGATGAATGGTTCAGTGATGGCTGTATAGATCAGGTGCGGGGGATAATTGGCAAATACCATCGTAATAAGAAGATTGCCAGCATAATATCACCTCAGATTAATATTGATAGTGATAACAATAATGAGCTAACCAGCACGTTGCTGCAGATGAGGATTTTCCGCAATCTGCCCTCTATCCGTTATGCAGGGCGTATCCATGAGCAGGTTCAGTGCCACAAGCCAGGCTTGCAGACGGTAAGGTGCGATGCTATCAGGATTATGCATACAGGCTATGCTGCCAGCAGGAAAAAAAGCAAGGCAGAGCGCAACCTGGCTTTGCTTTTGCTGGCGGAGCAGGAGGCTATAGCCAAGGGACAGGATATGACCGCTATATACAGCGGCCTGATGGATGCCTATAATATGCTGGGGCAGAGCAGCAAGGCGACAGAGTATGCAGGGAGGCTGATGTCAGCTAAAAACTGTATGCTGGGTATGGAAGGGCATGCCTATGATGTGCTGGCCAGCAGCCTGCGCCAGCAGAATAAGCCGCCGGCGGAGATTTTGCAAATATATGATGAGGCTATAGGCAGGTTTCCTGACAAGGCGGATTTTTATCTGGAAAAGGCATTTGTGCTTTATGATATATGCCGCTATAATGAAGCTATGGATTTTCTGGCAGAGGGACTGGCAAAGGAAGCGGCCTTTGCCAAAGCTTTGCAGCAGGGCAAACGCCAGCTGGAGGACAATACGGCTGTCAGGCTGCTGCCAAGGGCATACTGTATTTTGGGCAATATCCTGTGCCTGAAGGGGGATATGACCACGGCAAAGGCTGCCTATATAGAGGGCTTGCGAAAGTTCAAGTATGCTCAGGAGCTTTTGCGCGGGCTGTATGGATGCCTGAAGGATATGGATGATGTAGCGGTCATACAGCAGCTGAATGTGTTTTATGACAAGGATGAGGACAGGGATTTTCTTCTGTCGGCGCTGATGGATATGGCATCAGGCAAGGTTTTGGCGTATTATGGAAAAAATGCGCCAGAAAAGTATCTGTCCGGCATATACTTGAAGCTTGGCAAGTATGAGGCAGCGATTTCCCGCCTGTCTGATACGGCGGACTGGGCGAGGCAATATATAGGGAATAATGTAAAAGCTAGTACAGAACAAGGATGATGGTGGTTTGATGGGAAGCCTGAAAAATAAGCTGCGCAGGAAGCAGGCAAAGCAAGCAAATAAAACAGCAGGAAATGCTGCTGGCAGGGATGCAGAGGCATTGGTGCATAAGCAGAAGCTGAAGGCATATTTGGAGGCCGGGCAGTATGAGGAGATTATCAATTATGTAGCAGGGATTGTCAATATTGTTGCCATGGATGCTGAGATGATGAGCTTTGTTGCCAAGGCGTACTATGGTATGGGGGATTATGCCAGGTCGAAGCAGTGGGCAAATATGGCAACGGCAAAGGTTCAGAAGGTTGGCAAGGATCAGGCAAAGGCTGCCCATGTCCGGCGGAAAAAGCTGGTATTTTTGCCCTACAAGGCGAGTATGTGGGACAGCATGGAAAGCGTATGGCAGGCTGCCAGCAGGGACAGTGACCGCTGCGAGGTGTATGTGGCGGCAATTCCTTACTGCGATAGGAAGAAGGATATGTCTGCCGGTGAGTGGCACTGTGAGAGGGAGTTGTTTCCTGAGCATGTAAATGTCCGGGACTGGCATGATTTTACCCATGAAAAGCTGAAAGAGATGCGCCCGGATGCTATTTTTATTCATAACCCTTATGATAACTGCAATATTGTAACCTCTGTTGATGGACAATTTTATTCCGATAAATTAAAGGAATGTACCGGCAGGCTAGTGTATATTCCTTATTACAGCACTACCGGCGGCATGGCGGAGAGCCAGGCTATGTGTCCTGTCTATGTAAATGCAGATGATATTATTATTCAGGCGGAGGCACTGAGGGAGTATTTTGATGCGTCGGTGCATGGAAAGATACAGCCACTGGGCTCGCCAAAATTTGATAAAATAATTAGCTTGTGCAAAAATCCGCCTGTACCGCCGGCAGCATGGCAGGCGCGGATGGCTGGCAAAAAGGTGTATTTTTACAATACCAGCCTGGGGGGAATACTGCAGGATACGCCGGGATTTTTGCGGAAGATGCGGTATGTGTTCCAGCAGTTTGCGAATTGTCCTGATGTATGCCTGATTTGGCGTCCTCATCCTTTGATGATGGCGACACTGCAATCCATGCGCCCTGCTTATATGGCTGAGTATGAGGCTTTGAAGCAGGAATTTTTGGATAGGCAGATTGGCATTTATGATGATACGCCAATTATGGAAGATACCATAGCGATGTGCGATGCTTATATTGGTGATTCTGGTACAAGTGTTACGTCGATTTTTGGTGTGGTCGGTAAGCCAATGTTTATCCTGAATAACAAAATTGATCGTGTGCCTGAGGATGGCGACAGGTACCGCAAGCTGTTTTCCGGCTTTTGCTGTATGCAGAACAGGGACTGGATGATTACCTGGAATAATGTGCTTTTGCATGCCCCAAAGCACGATGGCAGGTTTGAATATTATTGCCGGCTGAATGATTATGCCAGCGGCGGTTACTATGGACAGGTGGCAGAGATGGGGGACAGGGTGTATGTCTGTCCTGTGAAGGCGGATGATTTTCTGGTGCTGAAGGATGGGCAGATTGTCAAGAGGATTCCCCTCAGGAAGTATGATAGCAGGGGCAAGGCTTTGTTCTGGGGAGGCACGAATTTCTGGCTGCATCCCGGCTGGAAGGATAAGATAATCATGATGCCGATGCATTATCCGCATCTGGTGTGCCTTGATGTGAGGGATGACAGCGTAACCTATCATGAGATACCACAGGCTGCTACTATCCGGGAGATTGATGAGGAATGGTATCAGGGGATACGGTTTTTCTGGCGTGGCATGTTTATTATAGGCGGTGTATCTGACTGTCAGCTGTTTGTTTTTGATGAGAAGCTGAATTTGCAGCAGACGGTGGATATTAATCCGGGGGGCAGAGGCTTCCTAGGTGCCTTTACCGAGGAGCTGGACGGAGATGAAATCTGGTTCCTGCCTAGAGATGGTTTTAGTATTTTGTGCTGGAATGCGGTAACTGGCGAGATAAGGGAGTATACGGGCTTTCCGGAGGGTTTTGCCTGTATGCATCCAGTACATAAGTATCGTTGCAGCCTGCGTCCTTTAATGGGACCAATGATGACCAAGGATAAGCTTTATTTTCCGCCTATGTGGGGAAATATGTTTATTTGTCTTGACAAGAGGACAGGGGAGTTTTCTGAGGTGAAGCTGCCTTTTGAGGTGGACGGTGAGTCAGAAGATTGTTACAATCCCCGCTCGCTGACAGGGTGGTTTTTCCGTTATGACTGGGAGGCTAGATGGCAGTTTATTCATTACCGGGAGAGAAAGCTCTATTGGGTTGATGAGATTGAAGATAGCGGCTTGAGATTTACTGAGCAGGAGCAGCAGGTTGAGTTTGATGGAGAGCTTTTGAATTTGCTGCCGGATGGCTTTACGGAAATTTCAGAGCAACTGCGGTACGGCTGCATGGAGGATGTGTTCAACTCTCTGCCGGGGCTTCTGTCAGGCAAAATAAGAGGGGCTCAGCATGATGTTAAGAGGCAGAAAATGGCATACAATGCTATAGCTGCCAACAATGATGGTACGGCAGGTCAGAAGATTTATGACTATGTGATGAGTAAAATCTGATGCTGCTATTGGTGTGCAGGCATTGGTAGTCTGTTTTGAAGTTTGATTTTGTTTGCAATGGTAGTTTTATATATGGAGATACAATTATGAAAAAAGTTATCACTTATGGTACTTTTGATTTGTTTCATGAAGGACATTATCGCCTCCTGGAGCGGGCAAAGGCTCTGGGGGATTATCTCATAGTTGGCGTGACAACCGAAAGCTATGACAAGACACGGGGCAAGCTGGGGGTGGTGGATTCTCTGATGACGCGGATAGAGAATGTCAAAAAGACCGGCTTTGCCGATGAGGTTATAATCGAGGAGGCAGCCGGGCAAAAATTTAGCGACATCAAGAAATATGGCATCGATATTTTTACGGTGGGCTCTGATTGGACAGGCTGCTTTGATTATCTGAATGAGTTTTGCCAGGTGGTGTATCTGGAGCGTACCCAAAATATTTCCAGCACTATGCTGCGGGAAAAGAAACGCCATATCCAGCGCATTGGCGTGATTGGCACAGGGCGTATTGCCAATAGGTTTATGCCGGAGGCAAAGCTGGTAAGCGGTGTCAATATGCAGGGAGTATACAATCCTCATGCTGAAAGTGCGGATAGGTTTGCCAAAAGATGGGATATTGCGGCTTATCATGATTTGGAAAGCTTTTTTGCCAATGTGGATATTGTATATGTGGCATCGCCTCATGAGACTCATTTTGACTATACGATGGCGGCTCTGCAGCATGGCAAGCATGTGCTGTGCGAAAAGCCAATGGCTATGAGCAGAGGGGAAGCGGAGCGTGCCTTTGACTATGCCAGGGAGCGGGGGCTGATTTTGATGGAAGCTATCAAGACGGCATATTGCCCTGGGTTTCAGCATCTTCTGGGGATTGCCAACAGCGGCAAAATCGGCAAGATAAAGTATATTGATGCCTGCTTTACCAAGCTGGAAAATCCCAAGCACCGCGAGCTGGTGGATTTGGAATATGGCGGCAGCTTTTTGGAGCTGGGCAGCTATGGCATGCTTCCTATTATGAAGCTGATGGGCATTGATTATGAAGATGTGTATTTTGAGTCTATCAAGGGTGGAAACGGCCTTGATATTTTTACCCGGGCAACCTTTAAGTACGCCGGGGGCTTTGCCAGTGCGGTGTGTGGCCTGGGAGTGAAGGCAGAGGGCAGGCTCCTTATCAGCGGTACCAATGGGTATATTGTGGTGGAAGCACCTTGGTGGAAGACCTCGTATTTTGAGGTGCATTATGAAAACCCTGATGAGGTGGAAAAATATGCGGACATGTTCCTGAGCTATGGTTTGCGCTATGAAATCAGCGATATGCTGATGATGATGGATGCGGAGACAGAGGAGCAAAAGGGTAGCTTCAAGCTGACTCGCAATGAGTCGATAGCCATGGCAGGGGTGTTTGAAAAATTTCGCAGCCAAAAATAATGCGGTATATTGATAAATTTGTATTTGTGCTTTTATGGAAGTTGAGATATGCTGCGAGAGATGTATGATTTTGGGAAAGGTTTGGCAGGAGTGTTGGGAGTTATGAATAGGAATCGGGTAAAAGTGTGGGGACATAGAGGTGCTGACGGCTGGGATACCAGGTATGCCCCGGAAAATACGCTGCCTTCTTTCCGCAAGGCTGCGGAGATGGGAGCGGATGGCATCGAGCTGGATGTGCAGCTGAGCCGTGATGGTGCGGTGGTGGTCTGCCATGATGAACGGATTGACCGCACCAGTGACGGCTGTGGGTTTATCGGTGATTATACATTGGCTGAATTGAAGCACTTCAGCTTTAGCAAGCTGCATCCGGAGTACGGCTTTGTGGAGATACCTACATTGGATGAGGTGCTGGCATTTTTGCAGGAAAATGATCTGCTGCTGAATATTGAGCTGAAATCCGGCGTCATGTACTATGATGGGCTGGAAGAAAAAACGCTGGCATTGGTGAAAAAGTATGGCTTGCAGGACAGGGTGCTGTATTCTTCCTTCAATCATTATTCTTTGAACAAGCTGCATCAGCTGGATGCTGAAGCACAGCTGGCACTGCTTATCAGCCATCCGGGGGCGGTAAAGGACTTGGCGGCGTATGCCTATGGGGTGGGCGGCAGTTCGGTGACAGCCATTCATCCTCATTACAAGCATCTGGACAGGAATCTGGTGGATTATTATCATGCGTGCGGCCTTGCGGTGAATACCTGGACTGTGGACCCGATTGCGGATATGCAGCGGATTGCGGCAATGGGGGTTGACGGCATGATTACGGATTGTCCGGATAACGGCGTGGCTGTGGTGAATGAGATTTGTGGCGTTCATAAGTGAGGCGGCTAAATGATTGACGAGTTTTGTATCGGTACTGTGGAGTATGGTTTATGAATGAAGCAAATTATATCAGGTATAGAAAATTAAAGGGTTTTTTGCATAGCTTGAGGTATCTGGTGTGCAGGATTTTTCCTATGAAAAAAAATCGTATTTCTGTCTGTACCTTTGAAGGGAGGGGCGGTTTTGGCTGCAATCCCAAATATCTGGTGCAGGAACTGCACAGGCGAAATCCTGACTATGAATTTATTTGGCTGGTTAATGATATAAATAAGGATTTCCCGGAATATGTGCACAAGGTGAAAAATACGCTGTGGAATCGCGCATATTGGCAGTCTACGGCAAAGATATGGATAGATAATTATCGAAATCCCTATGGTACAGTTAAACGTAACGGCCAGATTTATATAAATGTGAACCATTATACATCTGCAATAAAATGTACAGGCCTGTGGCGTGGCAAAGGCTTTTCCGAAATGGCATATCTGGTGAGCAAGAATGATTCGGATATGATAGATGCCCTGGTGATTGATTCTGACTGGTGCGAAAGCTATATGCACAAGGGCATGCTGTTTGATGGAGAGATGCTGAAATCCGGGGCGCCAAGATGTGATATTCTTTATGGCAATCGTCAGGCGCAGAGGCACCGGCTACGGGCAAAGCATAATCTGCCAGCAGATGCCAGAATAGTCATGTATGCCCCTACGTTTCGTGAGGGTGCTAAGAATGGCAAGCGAAGTGTTTTTTCGGAAGTATGGACTATAGACTTTGTGAGGCTGCTGTCTGTGTTAGAACGGCGATTTGGCGGCACATGGTATCTTTGCATCAGGGTGCATCCACAGCTGGCACCGACTTTTGCAGAGTATAAGGACGCTGCTCTGCAGGGGCGTGTGTTTGACGAAAGCCAGGCAGATGATATGTATGAAGTGTTGGCCGGTGTGGATGCCTATATTACAGATTATTCCAGTGCTATTTTTGAGGCGGGATATGCCCATATCCCTGCCTTTATATATGCGGATGATATACAGAAATACGCTGTGGACAGAGGGGAATTGATGTGGAATCTGGCAACTGACAGCTTGGAGCGTGTTGGCAACAACAAGGCTGTTACGCCTGGATATGATTTGACTTTGCCATTTTCTGTGGCAACGGATAATGATGAATTGGCACATGATATTCTCGGTTTTGATGAAACGAGATATGCAGTTGTGCAGGAAAGCTTTAGCCAGCAGATTGGGTTGGTTTTTGATGGCAAGGGCAGCAGCCGGATTGCGGATTGGCTGGAAAAGCAGCTAAGAAAAGGATAAAAAACAATAGTATAGATAAATGCCTGTGAAGTGGTATATTTTTGTATTGGTGGAGGCGGAGATCAGTGGCATATATATCAGAAAATTCGGCAGCATTTTTTTCCTTTAATGTGCTAAATCATAAGACAACGGAGCTGATGGTGGAAAAGGCTTTTAGTGAGTATTTTGAAGCGGCAATCCAGAGGGTGCTGGAAGCAGGCAAGTTTGATACGGTTATTCTGCCGACCTGTGGCAAGTTTTGGGCTGAGGTAGACTTTGAGGAGGATTATAGGCGAGCAGAAAAGCTCATAAAGGACTAAATAATAAAGATTTTGGACGCGCATTCTATATGGATGCGCGTTTTGTGATATAATAGCCTTGTATAGATGGATTTTATTTTATCTTATTTTCGCAGCGGGAAGCCGCTTCCTAAAACGTTTAGGCATTATGAGGGAACAGTTCAAGGACTGCAATGGTAGTAAGGAGATGGATATAGGTATTAAAATTTATGTTTGGGGTACTGGCAGATTGGTTGGTATGGTTATTGGTAAATACTTGACTTTGGAGCAGATTGAAGGCTTTGTGGATAACAATGAATGCAAAAAAGAACACTTGTCAAAAAAAGTTATTCAGCCGCAAGAACTAAAAGAACTGAAGTATGATGCTGTGCTGGTAGTAAATCTCTATTCAAAGGAGATTTATGCACAGATTCTTGCACTCGGTTTAGATGTATCCAAATTTATTTTTTGCTATGCAAATTGTGATATTAGCGATATGAATAAAGATTATGCTTTCGTGGAGCATGTGGTAGGACGAGAATTGGCTGATGTTATCAAAAAGCGGCATCATGTGGTGAGAGGCGTGGAGGCTTTTGGTGATTTGTGTTTCAGGGGCAGCAAGTTTGAGGGAACGGGTTATCTTGATACGGATTATGTCAGGACTTCCTGTTTTGAATTGGCAGTCAAGGAAATCCGCAAACGCAGTTTGTCAGGTGCTGTGGCCGAGGTGGGGGTATTCCGGGGTGAATTTGCCCAGTATATAAATTTTGCTTTTCCAGATAGAAAATGTTATTTGTTTGACACCTTTGAGGGCTTCAATGCGGAAGAAGCCCTGAGGGAAGTTAAGAATGGCAATTGCACAGAAGGCTTTGTGGAGGCGTATAAGCATACGAGCTTGAAGCTGGTACTAGACAGGATGACAAATCTTGATAATGTGGTTATCAAGCAGGGATATTTCCCTGAATCATTGGGCGGCCTGGAGGATAAATTTGCATTTGTGTCCCTGGATGTGGATTTTGAGGAGTCCATTTATGAGGGGCTAAAGTACTTCTATCCTAGGCTGGTCAAGGGGGGCTATATTTTTGTGCATGATTACAATAGCAATCTGCTGGGGGTAGAAGCTGCTGTGGACAGGTATGAGGAAGATTATGGCATCATGCTCTGCAAGGTTCCCCTGTGTGATAAGAGCGGAACCTTGGTGGTGACGAAGTGAAGCTGCGGGGGAATGGATAAATAAAATACATTGTTAAATGATAGTTTGTTAGTTTGACATCTTGTATGATGTAATACATCTTTTATGATATAATGAGATGGTCTGTACTTATGTGGAAATAGTTTTTGCTTGGAATTTTTTGTAATGTCATTTATGGAGTTATTATGAATAAAAGATGTCAGGTTTTTACCCCCAAGGGTTATGTTGCAGAATTGCTTGATATAGCTGGTTATAATGAGAATTTGTATGGCAGAAAAATATTAGAAAATTCGTGCGGCGATGGCAATATTCTGGTTGCAGCCGTAGAACGCTATATAGATTATTGCCGTGGGAAGACTTTTTCGGCAGAAAAAATTAGGGATGGCTTGGAAAGGGATATTGTTGGTGTAGAGGTTGATGCTGAGCAATATAAAAACTGTATTGTCAATTTGAATGCTATTTTGACAAAAAAGCAAATACCTAAGGTGAAATGGAATATCTTAAATGCGGATTATCTTAAGTTGAAATTGAAAGATAAATTTGATTTTATTGTAGGAAATCCTCCCTATGTAACGTATGTGGATTTGATGGAAGCTGATAGAAAATTTTTGAGGAAAAAATTTTCTTCATGTAAACGGGGCAAATGTGATTACTGTTATGCTTTTATTGAAAAAAGCCTGCGAGAGCTAAAGAAAGATGGAAGAATGTCATATTTAATTCCAAGCAGTATCTTTAAGACTGTGTTTGGCGATGAGCTTAGAAATATGATTAAGCCTCATTTAGTGAAAATAAAGGATTATAGTCTGCAAAAGGTATTTGATAGTGTGTTGGTAAAATCATCTATCATTTTGCTTGATAAACGGCAGGAATATTGTGAATTTCATTACAGTAATGTGGAAAGTGGTTTGGAGAGGAATATTCCCAAGACGTTATTAGGTAGCAAATGGTATTTTTCAGATGCGGGTGTGGCGGTAATAGAAAATCGCAGATTTGGTGATTATTTTCGTGTGTCACATTCTGTTGCAACTTTGCGCAATAAGATTTATGTTTTGTCGGATGATGATTATGATGACAGTTGTGATGACACATTAGCGAGGTATAAAGAACATCGTATCGAAAAATCTCTTGTCAAACAGGCAGCTTCGCCCAGGGGGAGGTTGCACAAAAAGTGTGAACGAATAATATTTCCATATTACTACCAGAACGGAACTTTAAAGAAATACACGGAAAATGAATTCAGAGAAACATATCCGATGGCATATAAATATTTGTTAGCACATAAGGAGGAACTACTAAAACGGAAAAAAGATGATGGCGCAAAGTGGTTCGAGTATGGGCGTTCGCAGGCTTTGGGCAATTTGCCGCAGAGCAAATTGCTGATGTCTACAGTTGTGACAGACGAATTAACTGTGTATGAGTTGCCGGAATATTGTGTTCCATATGCAGGCGTGTATATCATAAAGAAAGGTGAAGATAGTTCTTATGATTTGCAGACTGCAAAAAGGTTGTTGGAAAGTAAAGATTTTTTGCAGTATGTATTGCGTGTCGGCATACCGGTAAATGGAAAATCTTTCAGGATTACATCAAAGGATATTGAGGACTATATGTTTTAAGGGGAAGAGGTGTTGAGCATGGAAAGTTTGTTTTTTCAGGTCAGTGCTAAAACTGCCAGATTGATTGGCAGGGATAATATCTCCGATGTAGATGGTGCTATTGTAGAGTTGGTGAAAAATGGTTATGATGCGGATGCAGATTGTGTATTTGTTAAATATTCCATGCCTTATGACAGAATTCCACAGATGCTGAGTATGACAGAGGTCAACGGGATTCTGGTGGCTTATGGTGATATAATAAATTCGTTTTATCAGTTGAAAGATGGACAATATATCTTGCAGAACGCTGATGCAATTAATGTTAAGGATAAGGAAAAGCTAGAGAGTGTATTTTCTTCCTGTTGTGAAATTTTGGTTATTGATAATGGGTGCGGCATGAGTCGCAGGATTATAAAAACGGCATGGATGAATATTGGCACAGATGATAAAGAAGTTAATATATATAGCCGGAAGAAAAATAGGACTAAAACAGGAGCTAAAGGTATTGGGAGGTTTGCTCTGGACAAACTGTCCAGGCAGACTAAGGTTATTACTAAAAGTGATGATGATGTCATTGTGAAATGGCAAATAGATTGGTCACAGTTTGATGATTTGAGTCTTTTAAATCAGGTTAAGGCAGAGATTCAGACTGCGGATGGAGATTTTGCCAGGGTGGTACATGACGTTCTGGGAGATGATTTTGAGTATGTAAAGAATTATAACTGGACGACTGGTACCTTGATCAGACTGACTCCCGTGCGAGATTTTTGGAATAAAAGGCTGTATAAGAAAGTGAATGATAACCTCAGAAATGTCAATCCTTTCGGCAGTGTTGACAAGTTTGATATTATTATCAGAAATGAGTATTATCCTGAATATAATTATGTGTCTGAGAGCCGGGGGATAGAGAGAGCAGACTATGATTATTGCATAGAAGCGGAATATGATGGCGATAATAGTATAAATATTGTTTTGGATAGGAATGAATTGGATGTGGAAAAAGAGCAGGTCAGTGTCAGCTATTCAAAGACGGATATAGAAAATTATTCTTTGGATGAGTTTTGGGCAGGTGATGCATTCAAGAAAGAAGGCTATGCAAGAAAAGACTTCAGTGGCAGGATAGAGTTGAATTATACACTGCAGGAAATAATGCCTCAAGATGAAACGTTCTTTAGTGTTTGCAGGTCTGTAGGACCCTTTACTTTTAAGGCATACTATATGAAAAATCAAAAAAGTACATTGGAAATCGTCAGAGCTTATAAAAGCGGTAAACGCAAAGATATATTAAAGAATTTTTCTGGTGTTAAATTGTACAGGGATAATTTTAAGGTGCGTCCGTATGGTGACAAAGGACAATACATGGACTGGATTAATCTTAGTGAGAGAGTTCAGAAGAGTCCGGCAGCAGCTTCTCATGAATCAGGAAAATGGCGTGTATCACCAAATCAGCTGATAGGAAGTGTTTCTATCAGCCGCGTAGCTAATCCGCATTTGGCGGATAATGCAAATAGGGAAGGCATGAAGCTGAACAGGGAATATGATGCCTTTATATTGATGCTGCAGGGCATTTTAGACAAGTTTGAAATGGACAGGCAGTATCCACTGCGTGAGTATGCGCTGTGGATTAATAAAAAGAAAAATAAGCATAAAATCCAGGCTCAGAAGATATATGAGGAGGTTAAGGCAGAGAAAGAGCGAACCTCACGAAAGAATGGTGTTTTAGCTGCCGGACACGTAAAGCAGTATAGTAAAGAGCTTCTAAAAGACACAATTTATATTATGGGGCGTGATAATGAAAAGGAAAAAGCGGCTAATAAGCTATTAAGGGTGCTGAGCTCCACGGGTGTTATGGTTCAGACCTTTACGCATGAAATTGCCAGAATTTCTACCGAGCTGGGGAGCAGAGGCAGGCACCTGCAGGCTGCTATAGATATGATTTTAAATTATCAGCCTTATGAGGGAGATGAAGACTTTAATCCTTATGATATGCTGGAGGATTTAAATAACACAGATCGTCTGCTGGCAAATTGGGTTGATTTGATAATGGATTCAATAAAGCAGGACAGGTTTGTAGCAAGGAATACCAATATTGCAGATTTCTTAAAGCATATAAAAATCTTGTGGGAGCCTTTGTTAGACAAGAAGTATATCAAAATATATTTAAACTGCTTAGAGGAAGATATAGAGTTATCTTTGCCGGTTGTGGATTTGCATTTGCTAGTGAACAATTTTATGCTGAATTCAGCATATTATTTGGAAGCAGCTGATGGTGACAGAAAAATAGAATTTAAGCTTTTTCAGGATGAGAAGAAAATTTATTTGGAGATGTTTAATAATGGTCCGGTTCTAGATAGCAGATATGCTAAAAATCCGAATGAGGTACTAGAGCCGCGGGAGACAACGAAGAAGGACGGTACCGGGCTGGGGCTTTGGATTGCCAGGGAGGCAGTGGAGGCGAATTCAGGGAGGCTATATGTAGAGATGGTAGAGAAAGGATTTTTGCTGAAAGCAGAATGGCAAAGGTAGGTGAATTGGCATGGTTGATACATTTGATTTGAGAAATATTGGCTTAATTGATGATGATAAAAAAGATATTAGTTATATAAGGAGAACCATAAAGACAATAGCGCAACAGCTTGGCATTAGGGAAAAATATGGTTTTAAAAATTATCAATTGGTTGATGATGAAAAGAAGTTAATCAATCAGGTTATTGAAGAGGTAATAGCTGATATAAAAGAATACAATATCACATGCTTGATTATTGACTATAAAATAATGATTGAGACCGTCAAAATGGAAGGAACTGATATTTTAAAGGCAATACAGGGATGTGTACCAAAATTTCCACTTGTCATTTTAACCGGAGTAGTCGATGAAAGCAAAGAAAAAGATTTTGTAGATGCTGATAAGGTGTATACAAAGAAAGAATTTTTTAAGCTGGAGGAATATTCAAAGGAAAAGGTAGGTAATATCTTTGACAGTATGCGGAAGTATGTGAAGCAGCGGGATATCTTGTCAGGGAAGATGCGTGAGTATCAGGAAAAGATAGATACAGATGCTCTTAATGTCGAAATGCTGAGAGAAATCGACCAAGTGGAACGAAGGTTGGGAGAGTTTACGCCGGTTGAATCGTTGCAGAATGATTTGATTTTGGATGAAGATAGATTGAAGACAATTGTAGAGCTGATTGATAAGGCAAATCGTATGTGTGATGAATAAAGAGGTAAGGTTGTATGAAGTATGATTTTCGTTCATACCGCATAAGGCGTAGCTGTAATAAAAAATATAGTCAATATAGTCGATATAAGAAATGGTTAAAAAAAGATTTTCAAGCAAGATGTGCTTATTGTAATTTGAGGGATGATCGGATTACAACTCCTTTTGAAATTGATCATTTTATTCCTCGGGATGCTTTTAAGACCGTTCGCCCAGAATTAGATTGCTTGTATGATAATCTGATGTATACTTGTAAAAAGTGCAATAATGCTAAAAGTGGTCACTATGATGGCGATATTTATGAGGGAAGCATAACAAATAATTATTTTTATAATCCTGTAGAAACGGATTATAATGAAATTTTCTATCGAAATGAAATGGGCAGCATCTGTTCAGAAGATGCAAAGGGACTCAGCATGATTGCAAGATTGAAACTGAATCGGTGCATCCATAATCTTGCATGGATTTGTGATCGTTTGGATGAAGTATTGACCAAATTGGAGGCCAAGCTAAAAGATGCACCTGAAGGGAGTACTCAGAGAGAGGAATACTTAAAAGCTCAAAATCAGTTATTAAAGTATTATTATGATTGCAATAAGGTATTTATAGCGAAATATAACGATAGAGATTTTTGAATGAGAAGTTTTTATCTCGTGTAATATCTGACTAATAGGAAGGAGGGAAACCAAAAATGGCAAGGGCAATAGCTGTTGGCGAGCAGGATTTTGTCAAAATCCGGGAAAACAATTATTTTTATATTGATAAAAGCGGTTTTATTGCCGATTGGTGGAAGGGGGCGGACAATACTACTGCTGTTATGCGTCCGCGGCGTTTTGGCAAGACATTGAATATGAGCATGCTGCGTACCTTTTTTTCGGTGGAGTATCAGGGCAGGGGCAGTGAGCTGTTTGGCGGGCTGAAGGTATGGCAGAATGAGGAGATGCGTAGCCTGCAGGGCACATATCCTGTGATTTTTGTTAGTTTTGCAGGGCAGAAGGCGGATAATTATGCGGATATGATGCAGGGGATAAAGGTGCTTATTGCGGATATTTTCAAGGATTATGATTTTCTTATCAAGGAAAAGGTGGATTTTATGGATGACTCAGATAGGGAGTTTTATCATAAAATTCGCTGGGAAAAGGGAAATGTTGCGATTGCCCTGCATAAATTATCCAAGTGGCTGCGGCAGTATTATGGCAAGAAGGTTATTATCCTGTTGGACGAGTATGACACGCCTATGCATGAAGCCTTTGCAGGGGGATATTGGGCAGAACTGTCAGGCTTTATGCGGCAGTTTTTCAATGCCACCTTCAAGACCAATGAAAATCTGGAACGTGCCCTGATGACAGGCATTACCAGGGTGGCGAAGGAATCAATTTTTTCGGATTTAAATCATCTGGTGATTGTTACCGTGCAGTCTGATGATTATGCTGATGCCTTTGGCTTTACGGAGCAGGAAGTTTTTGCTGCGATGGACGAGTATGGGCTGGCGGATAAGGCGGTTGTGAAGCGGTGGTATGACGGCTTTACCATTGGATGCTGCCATGACATCTATAATCCCTGGTCAATAATTAATTATCTGGACAGGAAGGGGCGGCTGGAATGTTATTGGGCGAATAGCAGCGGCAATGGATTGGTAAGCCAGCTTCTGCAGTCCGGCTCAGCAGAATTGAAAAAGCAGTTCGAGGTGCTGCTGAGGGGAGGCAGCCTTGAGGCAGAGGTGGAAGACCAGATTGTATTTGGGGATTTAAATGGAAGCATTATTGCTGTCTGGTCGTTGCTGCTGGTCAGCGGCTATCTTACCAGGGATAAGGCTGAAATGCTTGAAGAAGGACATTTTATTTGCAAGCTGCGGATAACCAATAAGGAAACCAGGATTATGTTTGAAAGATTGGTGAGCAGATGGTTCAAGCATAGCGAAGGTGACTATAATGGTTTTATCAGAGCGATGCTGGTGGCTGATATTGAGGCTATGGAAGATTATATTAATGGTGTTGCTTTGCATATTTTTAGTAGCTTTGATGCAGGCGGAAAAAACACGCGTCAACAGCTGGAGCGGTTTTACCATGGATTTGTTCTGGGGCTGATTGTGGATTTGAAGGATAGATATGTGATTACATCCAATCGTGAAAGCGGCTATGGCAGATATGATGTTATGCTTGAACCGAGAAATGAGTCAGATGATGCTATCATCATTGAGTTTAAAGCGTTTAATGTGCGTAGGGAAAAATCCCTTGAAGAAACGGTTCAGTCCGCCCTGCAGCAGATTGAGGAAAAGCAGTATGCTGCTGCTTTAGTTGCCAAGGGGATTGCTCCTGAGCGTATCAGGAAGTATGGTTTTGCTTTTGAGGGCAAAAGGGTTTTGATTGGCAGCTGCTGAGTGTTTGATAAGATATTGAAGCCAGTGAAGACATAAAGGATATTAAAGGCATAGATGTGGTATGTTATTTTGGGGAGGTGCTTGCTGTGCGTCGATTTCCACTGGGAATAGATAATTTCAGGGAATTGGTTGAGGATCAATATTATTTTGTGGATAAGACATATTTCATCAAGGATTTATTGGATACCAGGGCAAAGGTAACTCTGCTAACCAGGCCACGGCGCTTTGGCAAGACCTTGACCTTGAGCATGTTGAAGGAATTTTTTGATGTAAATACTGCTGGAAGCAATCTTTTTGATGGGCTGGCAATTTCTAGGTCTGGGGAAAGCTATATGGGGCAGCAGGGAAAATATCCGGTAATATTTATTTCGCTAAAGGATGTAACGCGAGGCGGTTATCAGGCTGCATTGCGAAGTGTGTGTGATAAAATTTCTGATTTGTATTTTGAGTATAATGTTTTGTCTGATTCTGTTGCTTTGGCAGATCGGGAGAAAAAATACTATCAGGCAATCTGCAATATTGAAAAGGATGAGCAGTATGGCCTGGAAAAATGGGGCAAGAGCCTGAAATGCCTGACCGTATATCTATATAAGCATTATGGCGTAAAACCTATTATGCTTATTGATGAGTATGATGCGCCTATTCAGGCGGCATGGGAAGACGGTTATTATGATGAAATGATCGCGTTTATGCGGCAGTTCTACAGTGAAGTGCTGAAGACTAATGAGGCTTTAGAATTTGCTGTCCTGACAGGGGTGCTTCGGGTGGCCAAGGAGAGTATTTTCAGCGGGCTGAACAATCTGCGTGTGTGTACCGTACTTTCGGAGGCCTATAGCGATGTTTTTGGTTTTACACGCGAGGAGGTTGCATTGCTTGCCGAAGCAGTGGGGCGTCAGGATAAATTGCCGGAAATTCAGGCGTGGTACGATGGTTATAACTTTGGCGGCCATGAAATATATAATCCCTGGTCTGTCATACAATATTTTCAGGAAAACTGCCGGCCGGCGGCTTACTGGGCAAATACTTCTGCCAATGGCATTATCAGGAAGATGCTGCAGCATCTTGGGCGAAAGGTTGAGGGTGAGCTAAATCAGCTGATGCAGGGAAATACTGTGTCTAAGAATGTCCATGAAAGCATTATATATGATGCCATAGGCAGCAATACAGATGATTTTTACACATTGCTGCTGACAACGGGCTACTTGAAGGCGGTATCCATGGAAATGGATTCATTCGGCGAGAAGGTTGTCTTGAAAATTCCCAACAGGGAAATATATAATCTGTTTCGTACCGAGATTGCCCGATATATGGCCGGTTATTGTGGTCTGAGTGATATTATGGATATGCTTCAGAGTATGCTTGCAGGCAATCAGGATGCTTTTGAAATGAATCTTGAGGTCATACTGCGCAATCATGTCAGCTACCACGATGCAGCTGATGGGGAGAGCTTTTATCACGGCATGATGTTGGGATTTTGCGTATTATTGAAAGATACGCATATTGTGGAGTCAAATCGGGAAAGCGGCTATGGCAGGTTTGATCTGGCACTGCTTCCGAAAGACAATCAACAGTATGGCGTGATTTTGGAGTTCAAAAAGGCCGGGGATGAGTCACAGCTTGAGAAAAAGGCTCAAGAGGCATTAGAACAGATTGAAAAGCTGGCATATAATAGCGAGTTTGCGAAGCGTAAAATAACTAAAATTTGGAAGTACGGCATCGCTTTTTGCGGCAAGAAGGTGTGCCTGAGAAGCAGCGGGACAGCCAATGCACAGTGGGCAGGAGGTTCATGGAAGTTACTTCTGCCATAACGGCAGATACGATAAGACAGGTTTCATGGTAAGTGCAGGAGTTTTACAGAATAAGGGATAAAACAAGAAAAATGGAACACACCATCTACGAAAGATGATAGTGTGTTCCATTTTATTATTACTACGCGATTTGTGGAGTATTATAGTAATGCCAATGTTCTAAAATCAGCCTCGGTCATATCCGCCTCATAGGCAGCCTCTTTAATGGATAGTTTGTTCAGTTTTACTAGCTTGGTCAGAAGCGATAAACGTCCTTCGGCACGCCCTTCAGCACGTCCTTCAGCACGTCCCTCGGCATGTCCTTCGGCCCGTGCTTCTGCTCTGTTACGTTCAATTACTTCGCACATCTCATTCACTCCTTCCTCAGTGGTTTTGAATATACGTTTTCGTTCAGATATAGCAGGAAACTTGTCATCATAATACGTATCTTCAACAAAAAACTTCATCAGCTTGGCTAAGAAATACCCTCAGCATTTCCTGACAAACCTTCAGGCTTTCTGCCATCTTGATAAAGAGTGCATCATCTATGGGATTGAGGCTCATAGCATCAGCACGTATTTTTGCATTGTAGCTCATGGCACCACCTCCAAGTTTTCCTATATTATATCACAAAAACGTTTGTGTGAAAAGAGGCTTGGCTATGCTATATATCATATATGATTTAAAGTTTCTATTATGATCTATCTAAAGCCATTAGTTAGCAGATAACATTTGACTCTATCAATATAATATGCTAACATGATGGTGGTAAGTCTTTATGCCTTATAGAAATGGCTATAAGGGAATTTTGTATTCTTTGTCAAGTATGCTGATAAGCGTCTGGCAAGAATTCTAAGTATGCATGTAATAATGATATTAAAGAAACATTCGTTGTTCATGTTATACCCTCCTGTTATCGTAGCAATACAATAACTGCTAATGATATTGTACAGTATCTTTGTAATCGAGGATGGTAGAGTTGCTTCGGCTCCAATATAGTTTTATACTTTCTGATATTAGATATCTACCGGTCGTGAGTTAGAAAGTTTGGAAAAATTATGAAAAGAAAGATATTCAAAGAGAAATGGTATCCTCATTTTGATATAAAGAAACATTTTGAAAAGTATGAGAAATGGATAAAGAATGCTGATTGGGTGGCAAAGCATGGATTTTATCCATTTATTCATTATGTAATGGATTTGGATAAATATAAGAAGGATGAAAATGGGGTTAGAAATTTAGTCCCTAAAAAGCGGGACATATTTTATGCTTCACACATTGACAGGTACATCTACCAATATTATGCTAAATGCTTAAATGATAGATATAATTTGTACGCGAAAAATGCAGGGATAAATACAGCTGTAATTGCTTATAGAGATATTATTAAAGGGAAGTGTAATATTGATTTTGCAAAAGAAGTATTTGAATTTATTGCAAAACATGGATGTGCATACGTTTTTGTAGGGGATTTTAGCAGTTTTTTTGACAACTTGGATCATGCTTATCTGAAAAATAAGTTAAAGAATGTATATGGTACTGAAAGCTTGGGTGCAGCGGAGTATGCGATTTTTAAGAGTGTAACTAGGTATTCGTACATTGAACTTAGTGATATTAATGACAGAATGGAAGAACTTGGTAAGGGAGACAATGTAGATAAGAAAAAGATTGAAAAATATTTTTCAACAGAAGAATTTCATCATTTTAAAGGTGCTGCTTTAAAGCGTAACTGTGAATCTTTTGGAATACCGCAAGGTTCTCCTATAAGTGCTGTATATGCTAATGTATATATGGTCGATTTTGATAAGATGTTAAATGATTATGTTACATCAAGAAAAGGACTATATAGGCGATACTGTGATGATATTGCTATAGTTATACCGATGAGTGACGCAGAACTTAGCATAGAAGCGTTTTACGATATTGTTAACAAGGTAGATGATATACGGAGCAGGATTCCTAGGTTGGGGTTGAATCTGGATAAAACTGGTAAGTTTGTTTATAGGCAGGGCTCGTTTGAGTCGTTAGCTTCTGACAGGCATGTGATGAGTTATTTGGGATTTGATTTTGACGGAAAATGTGTAAGCATCCGTGATAAAAGTTTGTTTAAGTATTATCGCCGGGCGTATAAAAAAGCCAAGGGTGTCAAATTTTTGAAGAAAATGAGTTTTGTGGATGAGAATTATGAGAAAGCGTATAATGCTGGGCGTAAAGCTTTGTATAAGGCGTATACTCATTTGGGAGTTAGTAAAAATCCACATAAATATGGTAACTTTTTATCATATGCCTATAAGGCGCATAGGATTTTTTCGAGCAGTAACTTGCTGGAAAGCAATATTAGGCGTCAAATACGGAGACACTGGCAAAAGATAGAGCAAAGATTAAAATAATGAGTAGCTGATTGTTATAAGCAAAAAGCTCTTGAATCTCAGGTATGTCCTGTGTTCAAGAGCTTTTTACATTTATAGTAGTTAAGTGAGATAATACTGTTTTTCACAGCATTTGTGTACAAGATAAGATCTAAATTGGTAGTATCAAATTTTTTACGCAAATTTTTTGATAAGCTGCCTTCACCAGTTAATGCCAGTTAAGGCTTTCATAGTCAAGAGTGCTTGTCACGAAGCTGGCTCTTGACCATGAAAGTTGTACTGGTACAGGAAAGTTATAGCAATGCCAACTTTCTAAAATCAGCCTCAGTCATATCAGCTTCATGGGCAGCTTCTTGCATAGATAGTTTGTTCAGTTTTACCAATCTGGTCAGCAGTGATAAACGTCCTTCAGCGCGTCCTTCGGCGCGTCCTTCGGCACGTCCTTCAGCCCGTGCTTCTGCTCTATTCCGTTCAATTACTTCGCACATCTCATTCACCCCTTCCTCGGTAGTTTTGAATATACGTTTTCGTTCAGATATAGCAGGAAACTTGTTATCATAATATGTGTCTTCAACGAAAACTTTCATCAGCCTGGCGATGTCAGATTCATCGTTGATTTCAGCATTTACATATATTTCCTGAGTGCCATTATATACCTTTTCGCCTGTTTCTTTGATAATGCGTTCCACATGATATATAGCTTTGCCACGCTTGAAAACATCAAATTTTGAAATAAATACAGAAATCACATCAGGTATGTCACGGAATTTTGAGCCTGGATCGGCAATATTGGCAGTAAGTATGGATGAATTATAACGCACCCGTCTTTGGTGGTCATCATCGTCAGCTTTTTGTACTTCTATATGTACGATTTTGCCCGAAGCCAGACGGCATTTTAAATCCAGGATGCAGGAACGCCCCTGCAGATTTTTGACAATGCTCTGGGGCATGTTATCTAAAACAACTAGCTGCTTATCCATGAGAAATACCCTCAGCATTTCCTGACAAACCTTCAGGCTTTCAGCCATCTTGATAAAGAGTGCATCGTCTATGGGATTGAGGCTCATAGCATCAGCACGTATTTTTGCATTGTAGCTCATGGCACCACCTCCAATTTACCTATATTATATCACAAAAACGTTTGTATGAAAAGAGCGTTTAGAGGTTAATATAACATAGGTCATATGTCAATATGAATTTCATCAGCATATAATCATTTTTCAAATCAAAGTGTCTATCTAGTAAATCTAACGGTGAATTTTGTATTTATTGAGCTTGATTTATATGGTATAATACGGGAGAGGCAAGGATGGTGATTGGATATGAAGTTAGTTATAAAGAATTTTGCGAAAATTAAGGATGCGGATATTGCACTTAATGGAATTACAGTAATTGCTGGCGAGAATAATTCTGGGAAAAGCACTGTAGGGAAGGTGTTAGGTGCGGTTTTTCATAGTTTTTTGTGCTTAGATAAAGTAATCTATGAGCATAGGCTGAAAAACATGGCATCGTATTTTTTGAAATCATTGGAGTTTTATGAAAATGATAAGAATTGGTATAGGTGGCTGCCTGTTAGGCGGGGGAATTCAGAAAAAGAATATATTATTAGCAAACTGGAGTATTGTGATATCAGTTCAATTACTAGTGTCATGGAAGTATTTGAAGAAATAGCTCGTGAAAGGTACTCTATAGATTTGCAACTAGATACGGATATGTATAATAAACTGTACAATAAAATCTCTGATAGCATTCAACTACCAGATGTGGAAATTATTTCTAGAAATATAGAGCAGGTTTTTGTTGATATTTTTTATGGTCAGTGCAATTCGTTGCTGAATTATGATAAAGCTGAGATTTCATTGGAAATACAGAAGAAAACCAATGATATAGTTTTTGCGGATAATAGATGTGTGGGTTTTTCCAATGGTATATCATTGCGACATGAAGTAATTTATATCAACAATCCATATATAATAGACGTAGAACGTGGTCTTAGGGACGACAATTCTTTGTTAGCAAAAAAATTGTGGCAGAAACTTCAAAAACGAGATGGTGATTTGGTAGATACTTTGATACGTGAAAATCAATGGAGTGATGTCGGAAAAAGCTTGGATGCTATTATACCTGGTGAGTTATTTATAGATGAGCGCGGAACTATGATGCTGCAGTCAACAAAGTATAGGAAGGCATTAAAGGTTCGTAATTTATCTAGTGGAGTGAAAGCATTTGCCATTATCAAAAGATTACTGGAGAACGGAAGTATAGAAGAAAATGGTGTTATAGTGTTTGATGAGCCAGAAATACATGTTCATCCTGAATGGCAGCTGTTATTTGCAGAGCTGTTGGTTTTGTTGCAGAAGAAGTTTGATTTAACGATTTTGTTAACAACTCACAGCCCATACTTTATAAATGCTTTGGAGGTTTATGCGTATAAGCATGGCGTTACCGAAAAAATGAATACATATTTATCGGTAGTTTCAGAAGATGGAATTTCATTTAGGAATGTTACGGAACATATGGATGAGGCATATATCCCCTTAGCAGAACCTTTTAATAAACTAGAAGAATTGCGGCGCATTTTGGAGATGGAGGATTAATTCTATGGCAAAATGTCCTGAATGCTTTGAGGCAAATATATCAGATTTGCATACCGTCTCTCATGATGATAAAAATAATCAGTATATGACAGATAGCTGCATTGCAGTATATGATTTTGATGGAATTAAAGACTGGTATTGGGGCAATGTGATAAAACGCAGAGAGAAGGGGCCGTCAAATGATGCATTGTATATAGATGGCGATAGGATGGTTTTTATTGAGTTTAAAAACGGCAACTTTGAGGTGTATGGGAAAAATGGATTAGTTACTAAAATCTATGATAGTCTGTTGATTTTATTTGATGAAGAAACGCCTACCAAAGAAGTATGTAAAGATTTCAGGGCATCTATCAATTGGTCAAGGAGCCATATAGAATATATTTTAGTGTACAATAAAGATAAGATACCTCCGGAGCATAATAGCAGAAAAAAGATTAATATGGAATTGGGCAGATTGGCTAGGTTTGGCTTGAGCAGGTATGAGGGTTTTTTGTTTTCAAAGGTGAGAACATACACGGTGGATGAATTTGAAGCATTTTTTGTTAAAAATGTGCAATAGTGCTGTGAGTGTATTCTGCGCTATACGTTATCAACATAAGAAATGGTTGTATGGTTGAAAAAATAGCAAAGGGGCAGTGTGATGAACAAACGAGAAAAGTGTGTTTATTGTGGGAATAGGATTATTTCTAGGAGCAAAGAACATATCATACAAAATGCTCTTGGAGGTTTGTATGAAACAGATGATATTTGTTGTGATAAATGCAATGGTGGTATTATCAGTCGTAAGATTGATGCGCCTTTTACTAAAATTTTTAGTCCTATAATTGCCATGCTAGAAGATTTACCCAAAACACATAATACTAAATCAAAAATAGTGTGTGACGGATTAGCAATACACAATGGTAAAGAATATGATGTTAAGATAAAAAATAATAAGGTGGTTGCTTGTTTGGAACTAAGTAAGGAATTAAAATGTGATGCTTCTGAATTGGAGTTCGAGATAAAAGGGTATCGTTTTGATCTTGAAAATGAGGTTTTCAAAAATGGATTTTGTAAAATAGCATTTAATTTTGCATTAGATAAAGGGATAGATTTAAATGTATTGAGCAAAGGTGTCAACGTGCAAAAAAGCTTAGGTGTTGTAGATGATATTTCTTTTAGATATCTCATGTTACCTTTTGTTGCCCTCAATCCACTAGATGAATATATCGAATTAGATACGAAAATGGAATTGTATCATAACTTAGTTCTGTTTAGTCAAGGTTCTATGCTTTGGTGTTATGTAGATTTGTTTAATACATTTCAATATTACGTACTCTTATCTGATGAATGGGATGAGCAGAAACAAGTTTTTGAAACTTATATGCAGCTTTTGCAAAAGCCTAATAGAAATATACCAGACATATGTTATAGAAGTATAAAAGATATTCTTATTGATGCCGCAAGGTATAATGTAGAGCCTTGTTGTGATGTTGATGTTTTTAGCAAGCGTGTAAGGGCTGCAATACAAAAAGAATCTTTAAAAAAGTCTGTATCTGATGTGATTTCAGTAAAATTGGGCAAGGATTATATTGATTTCGAGAAAATAAGAAGGTTAGCAGAGACTGGCACAGGAATTGATAGAAAAATTTTAAACAACAAGCTAAAGAGTATGTATTTTTATTTTGATGAAGATGATAAGTTTAAAGAGAATAAGTTTAGACAGTATACTTATATGGAAGGGGTAGGTGAGGTATCATATACGTTGGCAATAAATGAGCTTATTGGCCAAGGGAAGATTGAATTATCTGATTATACATTAAAAAAATTTATAAGGATGAATGATTTTTTGTGTAATCATTTTTGTCAAAATAAAAAAACGCATGTGGGTGGATTATAAGCTTATGCGGCTGCTAAAGCAGGAGCATATGGTTCGCGGATGGTGCAAAGTGAGGAGTGTTTATATACTGGCCTGTAGTTTGCATAGAAATGAATTGGTATGCGTATGTGGTAGCCGCATATTTTTGTGCCGGACTTTTTAGCCTTAATAATAAGTGCTAAGTTTTCGATAAAGTGTTAAAGGGGAGTTTGCAGTGGTAGAGAGGGAGTTATAGCCCATGCAAAGTTTATATGGCACAGAGAATGTGCATTGGTGCTGGGATACTAGCAATGTCCTAACATCGAATAGTTTGTATTTTGTGAGAAGTACTATATAAGTTGAGTCAAGCGGATAAGCAGTAGCTATCCGCTTTTGTGGTGTGATAGTGCCTTATATGACTAGCAGTTTATGTATATACGTTAAGTTTGGAAGTGTAAGCTTTGAGTAAGAGGGGAAAAGTAATATCTGTTGTTGTACCTGTTTATAATGCCGAGTTGTATTTGCAGCAGTGCCTGAACAGTATTTCTAAACAAAGTTATAGTAACTTGGAAATTATCTGTATAGATGATGGTTCATCTGATGCTAGCGGACATATAGTTGATCAATTTGCAATATCAGATAGCAGGTTTGTTGTAAAACATCAAGTTAATGGTGGCGAAAGTAAGGCGCGTAATGAAGGATTGAAGATTGCTTCCGGTGATTACATTGCGTTTGTAGATTGCGATGATTGGCTTGAACCTGATATGTATAAGATTTTATTAGAAATGGCGGAGTATGATGATTTAGATGTGGCTGCTTGTAGCTGGACAGCAGATTATGACAACTTTTCAGAACAGATTATAAATGGTAAAAATATTAGTGACAGTGTATTTTCTGCCGCGGAAGCATTGAGATATTTGTATGAGCGAGACTCTTATCGGGGGTTTGCTTATATGTGGAATAAGCTGTATAGTAGAGAGCTTTTGCGACAGGCAAATGGTACTTTATTAAAATTTGCGGATGACTTGGTTATAGGTGGAGATGTCTTATATTTAGGACAAGTTATATTGAATGCCAAACGTATTCGATATACAGATTCTGCTTTTTACCACTATAGGCAGCATGAGAAATCAGGGTGCCATACAAAAAATTTGGTTCATTTGAAGGATTGGTTGCTTGCGTATGAGAGATTGTTAGCTATTTTTCAAGGTTCTGGTGTAGAAAGAGAAACGATAAAATATGTAAAGAGGTTTATGGCATATCATAGCAGTAACTTTACTGAAATGGCAATAGCTCAGGGGGATTTATGCAAGAGAGATGAATTTCGAGCGTTTATGAGAAAATATAAAGATGAATATATTGAGCTCAATGAAGAATTTCCTGAGCGAGTAATAAGGTATTTTAATCTGTTAGGTGAATAGGAGGGCGTTTTATGAAATGGCAAAAACCGGGGCATGAGTATGATGAAACATATAGACAAATGAATATAAAAACAGCGTTTTATCTCTATGGTGCAGGAGATTATGGAAAGCAGTTTGTAGAAATATTTAGAGATGAAATAAATATTTTAGGATATATAGATAATAATCCTGCAAAACATGGAACTGTAATTAACGGATATATGTGTAGGAGTTTTTCTGAGGATATTTTAAAAGAGAATGTGGGCATTATCATCACTATGTCCCAGATTGCTAGAGTATCTCCAATAAAGCAACTTACTGAACTAGGATATGAACGCAATAAAGATTTTTTCATAATGGAAGATTTTCTATCGGTGTATCATCTCTATAAGTATGATAAAGTCTATTTTTCGACAATATCTTTTTTGCCTAGCACAGTTTGCAATTTAAAATGCAGGCATTGTTTAAATTTCAACCCTTTTGCAAAAAAGTTTTATGTGCGTAATTGGGAACAGGTAAAGGCTGATATAGATTTATTCTTTCAATGCATTGACAAAGTTATGTTGTTCCATGTAAGCGGGGGGGAACCTTTGCTATACAATGGTATAGGTAATATAATTGAGTATCTTGATCGTAATTATCATGATAGGATCGATACTTTGCGTACGGTTACTAATGGCACTATAGTTCCTGATGATAGTATTCTTGAGCAACTTAGTCGCTGCAATATAGAAGTAACTGTGGATGATTACCGCGAGGCTGTGCCACAGTATAAGGAAAATTTTGATAAATTGCTCGATAAACTAAAAAAATATAATATAAAACATTATGTTAATTATACTAAGGAATGGGTGGATTTGGCACCAGAAAAAACAGATTTTTCTCATTTTTCGCCTGAGCAATTGATAGATCATTTTGATAATTGTTGTCAGTCATGGCAAGAATTGCGAGATGGGAAGCTTTATAGCTGTAATTACGATGCTTATGCAACCGTAGCAGGTATAAACGAACAACAAGATGATGAAATTTTTGATTTAAAAAACTACTCGTTGGATCAAAAGGCAAAATTAGTGGAGTTTCGTTTAGGGTACAATAAAAAAGGTTATACTAATTTCTGTAAAAGATGTAGAGGTTTTTCTACTGCTAATACATTAAAAGTAAAACCAGCAGTTCAAGGTTGATGATTTATTTGGAAGCTATTTACGATGATGAGTTAGATGAAATCGTTGTCGTTCCTAAAAGGAAGTTTGTACAGTTAGGGGCAATACATACGTTAGGTCATTGCGGAGGTGAAACAGGGAAAGCAAAGCTAAGGCGTGAACGAGAAGGATTTTTTGAAAAATATTGCAACGGAAGAGGTTTGGATATAGGCTGCGGAAAGGATCCCGTAGTTGATGGCTGCTATGGTTGGGACTTGGAAAATGGTGATGCACAATATCTGGAGAATGTGGAGAATGAAAGTTTTGACTTTGTGTATTCATCGCATTGCATTGAGCATATGTATGACGTGCAGATTGCAATAAAAAATTGGTTCCGGGTTGTAAAAAAAGGTGGCTTTTTGATTATATATGGACCACAGCGGGATTTATATGAAAAGCAAAAATGCTTGCCGTCCAGATTTAATCCTCATCATAAACACATGTTTTTGGTGGGAAAGGCGGAAAAGCCAGACACTTTGGATATTGTGGATGAGTTGAGACAGGCTTTAGTGGGGCAGGAGTATATGATAGAGTATGTCAGAACCTGCCATGATGGATACAAATAAATCCAGATATTATTAAGTTTATGTCTATAGGGCGAAGCTGTTTTGCTTGTACAGATATCAATGTTTGTACAAATGGTTTGTTGTTGCGTTCTATGTCTAATGATTTTGGCAAGCTTGTAGAGATTATAATATAAGTATCATGGCAACAGAGTACCCAATTAATCTTGACTATAAAAAACTAAAAGAGTTTGTGCTTTCTCAAGGCGTAGAATTTAAATATACTGGCTCATCCGAAGGCGGACGCAGCTTGTGGCATTTTCCATTGGATTTACAGGGAAAACAAAATCCAATGGAGTCTTTTGTTAATTGTCGGAATGCAAATACATGCCATACTTTGGAAAATGGGAGGATATATACTTGTTCGATAGCTCCTTATATAGATGATTTTAATAAATATTATGGTACAGATTTAAAACTGTTGGATATGGATGGAATTGATATTCATCAGGAAGGAATGACTGGAGAATATATATTGAAGCGATTGGCTGCTCCGATGCCATTTTGCCGGTATTGTGATGTAAAGCATAGGACATATGATCATCCTTGGGAATTATCAAAGAAAGATATGAAGGAATGGACATTGTGACGGAGGGGAGAAGATTCTAATATGGATTTTGTTGTGTGGGGGGCTGGCACCCAAGGCAAGAGATTTGCAAAATTTATGGAGAAACATTCACAGCATAATATAAAAGCTTTTATAGATATTTGCGCAAAAAATAAAATAAATGAAGAAACTAATTATTCTATCGTTGCGTATGATGACTACAAAGAAAAATATTATGGTTTGCCGGTAGTTGTGTGTATGGCAGATAAAATTGAAAGGGATAAAATTAAAGGATTTTTGAAAAGTGAAAATGTGGTATGTTTCTCTTATTGTGATTGTGTTGGCGAAATGTTTTATCCGAGTGGTTCAACATTTCCAATTGCAGAGATGCTTGAAATGAATAACATCCGTTCAGAATATATAGGTGTATATGGTAATAATTTATTTAGTGTTGTACTTTATGACTATTTGGCTTCGTGTGGAATATCAGTTAGGTTAGCGTATAGTAATTTTTCTCTTGATTATAAATTCTTTTGCGAGCAAGGTTATAAATGTGAGAGTTTAGATGCCTTACTGTCAAAAGATTATCTTATTCTCCATACAGAAGAAGGATATGTATCTGACAGCTACAATCAATTATCCTTCAATGATTTTATTCAGTTACCTATGTACAGAAATAATGAGCTTGCCAAGTTTAAAAATGCATATAAAAATAGAAAAAGATGTTTTATAGTTGCTACAGGTCCTAGTTTGAAAATTGAAGATTTAGACATATTACATAAAAATAATGAGTTATGTATATCTGTAAACAAGGTATATTTATCCTTTACGCAAACAAAATGGAGACCGGAATTTTTAATTGTTAGCGATCCATTTATTCCAGATGCGAATATTGATGATTTGTTTTATGCTGATGCAGAATATAAGTTGATTGGGGATGGAGCAAATGCATTTTGGAATCAAGTTGTACCAAATGAGAATAATATTTTTCGAGTGCATGTAGATCGAAGAGATTATGTAAGCGAATTGC
Organism: Selenomonadaceae bacterium; assembly: GCA_022786545.1. GTDB lineage: Bacteria > Bacillota > Negativicutes > Selenomonadales > Selenomonadaceae > Anaerovibrio. The sequence goes on along the minus strand of JALFXV010000020.1, from coordinate 9,067 downwards.
CTAAGTTCTCTTATGATGTGTCATATGGGCTATATAATGGCAGGACAGTTACATATCCTTGCCTTCAATTAGCAATGTATTTAGGGATTACAGAGATATATTTATTAGGAGTAGATTGTTCATATAAAAAAACGAAAGATGATGATGAAAATCACTTTATAAAAGGCTATTCTGCTACAAATACTGTTGCTCCTAATGGAACTGGTACGTATATGTTACAGCATAATGCTTATAAGAAAGCGAAACAGGTTGCAGATGAAGCAGGTGTTAAGATTTATAACGCTTCAAGATATACGAAGCTTGATGTTTTTGAAAGAGTAGATTTTGATTCCTTATTTGAATGAGGTGAGATTATGAAGTGTCAGGTTTGTGGCTGTGGCAATATAAAAATAATATATGACGGCTTAATTAGAAATGGTGGACTTGGATTTTATACTGATGGCAAAGTGCCTGTCTATCAATGTGATAAGTGTCATGTAATATGGCATGATAAAGTGATAGAAAACTTGGATCAATATTATCAATCTGTTGAATATCGTGAATCCTTAGAAGGAGATTCTGACATAGATAAATTCTATCAAAGACATGATTTTGAAAATGCTGATAAGTTGAAATATACTGGTGTTACTGTGTTTCGGAATAAAGTAGTTGCTGACATAGGATGTGCTGGGGGAGCTTTTCTGGATTATTTGAAAGGTGTGGCAAAAGACATAGTTGCAGTAGAACCATCAATGTCATACAGAAAGGTATTGTGCAAAAAAGGTTACCATACATATCAGTATGCTATAGATGCGGTGGATGAGTGGCAGGGAAAAGTCGATGTTATTACTTCTTTTGATGTAATAGAGCATGTGGAATCGCCTTTAAGGTTTATGAAGGATGTATACCGCTTGTTATCAGAAGATGGTGTTGCCATAATAGGTACACCTACGGATGCACCTGTCATGAGAAAATTGTTGGGAAATATATATGAACAGAAGCTGTTGTTTAGTACACAGCATCTTTGGATATTTGGAAGGGATAACCTTGAATTATTGGCTAGGCAAGCAGGATTTAATGTTTCCAATATAAAATATTTTCAAAGATATGGATTGTCTAATTTGCTGGGCTGGCTGAAAGATAAAGCTCCTTGTGGCAATAGTCAAATTGATTTTGTAACTACTACTTTGGATAATGTTTATAAAGCAGAGTTGGAAAGATGTGAGCAGAGTGATTATATTATCTTATACGTAAGCAAACGTGAGATATATGAAGTGTGAGGCGTGGGACATATGGAAAGTATAGCGGCATTTGTGCCAATCAAATTGAATAATCAGAGATTGCCTGGAAAAAATATTATGGATTTAGATGGAGCACCGTTGTGTACATATATTTTTAATACAGTGGCGCAGCTGCATGAAGTTGAGCGCAAATATGTATATTGCAGTGATGAAGCTATTATCCAATATATTCCACCAGGCATGGAATTTTTTAAACGAGATAAGTATTTAGATGGTAATGAAGTAAAAGGATTGGAAATTATTGATTATTTTGTTAGAGATGTGGATGCTGATATATATTTATTGACTCATGCTACACAGCCATTTACTACCATAGATAGTTTGCGATTAGGTTTAAATAAGGTTTTATCTGGTGAGTATGATTCTGCTTTTTCAGCTGTTAAGCTGCAGGATTATTTGTGGATGGATGGGAAGCCTGTCAATTACAATATGAAAGATATTGTGAGAACACAGGAGTTGAAGCCGTTTTATTTGGAAACAGGAGCGTTTTTTATTTTCAGAAAAGAGGTATTTACTCAGTTAGGGCAACGCATAGGTGAGAAGCCGTATATTTGTGAATTGAATCCTTTGGAGGCTACGGATATTGATACAAAGGAAGATTTTGATTTTGCCAAGGTGGTGGCTAGGTATTTGAAAGAAAAGAGGGGTTGGAATGAGTAGAAAAGTAAAAATTCTTGATTGTACGTTGCGTGATGGCGGCAGGATTATTAATTGTGAGTTTCAACCAGAAAGCATAACTGCTTTAGCAGCCAATTTAACTAATGCCAACATTGATATTGTTGAGATGGGTTTTTTGCGTGATAAGAAAAATGTAAATTATCATACAGGATCGACTTTTTTTACAGATGTAAAACAGATAGAGCCTTTTATTCCTAAAGACAAGAAAAATACTATGTATGTTGCTTTTATAGACTTTAATATGTACGATTTTTCTGATTTAGCAGAATGTGATGGTTCGTCAGTAACCGGTATAAGAGTTGGGTTCACAAAGGCGCAGTTTGATACCCAAAAAGATGATATAAAAGCTGCATTGCAGCTGGTGAAGGACAAAGGATATTGTTTGTTTGTACAAGGAGTAAATTCTTTAGGTTACTCCGATAGAGAACTTTTAGATTTAATAGAATTTATTAACGAGATAAAGCCTTATGGGTATGGTGTGGTTGACACTTATGGTGCCATGTATTTAGAGGACATGGAACATTATTATCATTTAGTGGATTATAATTTGGATAATGATATTGCAATAGATATACATTCACATAATAATCTGCAATCTTCATTTTCTTTTGCACAGTACATTATTCGTTTGGCAAATGGAAAACGTGAGTTAATTTTGGATGCAACTTTAAATGGCATGGGGAAAGGTGCAGGTAATCTCTGCGAAGAGTTAATTGTGGATTATTTAAATCGCAAGCATCATTATGATTATGATATAGATTTATTGCTTGATACAATTGATGCCTATCTGATGCCGATGAAGAATGAACATAACTGGGGTTACTCTATACCGGCATTTTTATCCGGGTTGTATCAGGCGCATCCAAACAATGTTATTTATCTGACGCAGAAGTATCGGCTGAGTAACAGGGATATAAAATATATTTTGATGGGAATTGATGAAAAAAAGCGGCAGCGTTATGATTATGATAATATCCAAAAGATTTATAGAGATTATTGTGATAGCCGGTTGGATGATAGTGGTACCTTGGATCATTTGCAAAGACAGATTGGGAAAAAGGTTTTGGTTATGGCGCCAGGAGCATCTATAACAGAGGAACATGATACAATAGAACATTTCATATCGGCTGAAAATCCGATTGTTATTAGCATTAATTTTGTGCCGAAAAGTATTCATTGGGATATGGTCTTTTTTGCCAATGTTATTCATTGGGAAAAAAATCGTAGTGCACTGGATCCTGCAAAATGTATATTGACATCCAACATTCGCACTGATGTGGATGGTATTAATTTCGTTGATTATTCTTCTTTGGTTGATGATGCCAGCAAGCTATATGACAATAGCACCATAATGCTGCTTCATTTGTTGAAGAAGATAGGGGTTAAAGATATTTATATAGCTGGTTTTGATGGATTAAAAGAGTGCCGGGAAAATTATATTACTGAAGCGCTGCCGAATGTTAGATTTGACATGAACATTGAGGAGATAAATAGTGAAGTCAAAGATATGTATAGACGATTTAAGGAACGTTGTGCATCGGATATAAATATAAAGTGTATTACAAATAGTTTATATGAATGAGTGTATTTGTGATTAATTTTTGGATAATCATGGAGATATTTTATGGAAAAGCTAGTTACAATTATTATTCCCATATATAATGTTGAGGATTATTTGGCTGATTGCATAAATAGTGTAAAAGCGCAAATATATCAAAATTTGGAAGTTATTTGCGTAGATGATTGTTCGACAGACAATTCGTATAGTGTTGTAAAAAATTTGACCGCAAATGACAGTAGATTTTCTCTTGTTAGAAATGAGGAAAATAGGGGACTGTCGTACTCTCGTAATGTGGGAATGAACATTGCAAAGGGAGAGTATATATTATTTTTGGATTCAGACGATGTATTGTCAAAGCAGGCCATTAAGGTGCTTATGCAATACGCAGAAGAAGGAAACTATGATAGCATTTTTTATTCTGCACAAAGAATGGATGTCTTTGGAGAAAATATTATTGCTAATATATGTCATAGATATGATAAAGAATTTATCTGTGGAATAGATTGTTTTGATTATCTAGTGGGACATAAAGAGTATATTGCTAGTGCTTGCTTAAAGTTTTGTCGAAAAGATTTTTTATGCGGCAAGGGAATATATTTTTATGATGGCATTGTGCATGAAGATACTTTATTTGCAATCAATTTGATGTTGAATGCGGATAAGATACGGATAGTACCTGATGTATTATATTATTATCGGAATAGGCCTTGTTCTACTTCATATTTGCCAGGTAAGCGGCAACTGAGGTCGTGTGTGGTAGTATATGCAGAGTTGTTACGTTTGTTGGCTGAGCATGCGTTGATAGAAAAGGTTTCATCTGGGCTTATTTGGAGAATACAGTATTTTGAGAATAAAATAGCTAACATATTTTGGAGTGAAAAAGAGGTTCCGGTGATTAAATTTGATAATCCATATTATTCTACAGTATATGGTTTGTTAAGGCAGGTGCAGCCATCTCCGTATCGTTATATTAGGCATATAGCAAATGACGATAAAGCTAATTGGTTGGATAAAAAAATATATATTTATGGTGCAGGAAAAATTGCTAAAGAGGTAGTCGCGGAATTAGAATGTAATAATATTAATATTCAAGGATTAATCGTTAGTGGTCGTGATGTTACATCGCTTGGGAAATATAGCGTACAATGTGTAGATGATGTGACTTTATGCAAAGGCAAAGATTTGGTGATATTAGGGTTGTCTAGAAATTTTCACAGAGAAATAATGGATAAGTTATCTAGGTGTGGGGTTGAGGTTTATGACATATTATTAGGCTAGGTATTAATGTAGTGGGCTTTATGTATTTATCATGTATGCTTTTTGTTGAGGGTGTCAGATATGATAGAAGCTAAGTTTAAGTTTCATCCAGTAGGTCAAGGCGGTTTTTTAGGGATTGAACGACTTTTAAACATGATTAATATTGCTCATAGCATGACAAAAATACTGCCATATATAGATAATATGTTTTGTGAGTATAGGAATATGAGTGCACAAGAATGTAGACATAAGTTAAGGGGGTTGATAAGCAAGGAAATATTTTTTGCCAGTTTGGCTAGTTGTGCCCAAACTGCCAAAAATTCCATCATCATCATGGAGTTTTTGGAAGCTATGGGCTGGAATGAAGGTTATGCCGCGTAAAAATTGTAAAGTGCTGTTATTATTAGGAAAGGACGTTGTTTATGGAATGGGATGAAATTTGTAGAATATATATGCAAATGAAAAAAAGTGGTGCAGTTGTATATGGTGCTGGTCGCAATGGGAGGCTTGCTATTGATTTTTTGGAACGTTGTTATATAGTCATAAAAGCTGTAGCGGATATGGATAAAAAACAAATTAAAACATACAAATGTTTAGGGGGTGGACCTCTTACCTGAAAGTGATAATGTGGTATGTGTTTGTACTCCTTTGAAACTAGATTGTAAAACAAAGAGCATATTAAAACAGAAATTTAAATATTGTGTGGATATGGAGGCTATAGATATATTAAATGCTTATATCCCGGAAACAGGTAGATGTTTTTATAGACCATTTAATCATTTTGAATCACCATTTCCTAGTAATAACGAACTTCATATTGGTAGCAGAAAGCGTGATGTAAGTGGAATAAATTTTAACATGTCATGTCAAAAGAAATTTGTAAGATATATAGCGAGTCATATAGCTGATTTTGAGTGTTTGATAGGTGATGACGATACTAGATATAATGTAGTTAATGGTGCATATGGCTATGAAGATGCTTTGGTTTTATATAGCATGTTAAATTTTTATCAACCTAGAAGGTATATAGAAATCGGTTCGGGGTGGACAACTTGTTTGGTTTTGGACGTTTATGAAAGTTGTTTATCGAATTCATTAGATATTGAGTGTATTGAACCATATCCTCAAAAATTGTTGCGTCTCATTAAAGATAGTGATAAGAGCAAGATTGTTTTACATCAGGATTTTGTCCAAAATATAGAGGAAAATTTTTTTGATTGTTTAGAAGCAAATGACATATTATTTATTGATTCTTCACATGTATTAAAGTATGGTGGAGATGTGTTGTACGAATATTTTTCGATTTTACCTAGACTAAAATCTGGAACTATAATCCAAATTCATGATATTTTTAAAGATTTTTCATATCCAAAAGAATGGGCATCAAGATGCTTAACAGAAGCGTATATTTTGCGAGCGTTGTTAAGTGATAGCGATAGGTATGATATATTATATTTTACACATATGATGCATAATGATTTGTGTAAGCATATAGGTCATGATATTGCTGGAGGCGGTAGTATATGGCTTAGGGTTAGATGAATATGGTTAGTATACTTAAAGAAGGGTGGTATAATGAGGAAAAATGATACTCCGCTGGTGAGTGTAATAATGCCAGTATATAATGCTGAGATGTATATTCTTGATGCGATATCTTCTGTAATACAACAAACATATTCAAATTGGGAATTTATTATAGTCGAAGACTGTTCAACAGATAATACAAGAGAAATCTTGGCAGATATAAATGATGCAAGAATAAAAATTTTGTACAATAGTAAAAATAGTGGGATTGCATATTCTACTAATAAAGCGATAGCACATAGTAATGGAAAGTATATAGCTTTATTAGATGATGATGATATGGCATTTTTAGACAGATTAGAAATTCAAGTTGGTTATATGGAAGAAAATGCTTTTATTGATATGCTAGGTGGACGGACTGCAAATATGGATAGCGATGGAGTTGTAGTGTCATATGGTAACTGTCCTAAACATAATCCGTTATATATAAAAGCAATGTTGCTGTTTACAAATGGGCATGGAATTTCTAATGGAACGTTTATGATTAGGCATTCTTTCATAGAAAAACACAGATTATGTTATAAAGATGAGTGTTATGGAATGCAAGATTATCTTTTTCTTATTGATAGTTCTAAATATGGTAACATTACATCTATAGAGCACTTCTTTTTAAAGCGACGCGTACATGATAATAATACTACCTATGTGATGAAGAAAAAATATGGCAGCTTGCGTGCTAAAAAATATGCTGAATTTCAACGTTATTCAATTTCTGCAAGTGGATTTAAGCTTAGTGATGAACAATATAGTATTATCAATAAGGCTATTTCTGAATGGGGAGAAACACGATGTGATAATGTTAAAGAATTAAATTTGTTGTACAAAGTGTTTCAAGAGATGATAAAACAAGGCAGAGAGATGAATATAGAATATTTAGATGAATTAATTATTGTCTGCAAGCAGCATTGGCTGAACCAATTAAAGAAAATGGATTTATTTGATGAAGGGTTTACATTTGGTTTGTGAGGGGTGAAGTAATGCTACGATTATGATCGCGAAATGTAGAGCGTATTTGTAGCATGACTAATCAGTGCTTTATGGTAGCAAGTTTGTGATATAATGTAATTAGCAATGGTGTTTTTTGGCATTATCGTTGTGCATTTATATGAAAGTTGGTAGTGATATGTTATTGCGTTTTAGTGTTGCTAATTTTTTATCAATAAGAGATCAAGTAGAGTTTTCAATGATAGCTACAGCATCAAAGAAAAGGCCTTTGAATCATGTGATGAAGTGTGGAAAGTATAGTGTGTTAAAAGGTAGCTATTTGTTTGGTGCAAATGCCGCTGGGAAATCTTCATTTATTAAATCAATTGACTTTTTAAGAACTTGGCTTTGTATGGGGGACAGAGTGTAAATCTTGATAAAAAGTACTTTAGATTAGACGATGATAGTGCAAATCAGCCTGGAGTATTTCAAGTAGATTTTTGGATAGACAATCATGTCTACTCATATGGATTTGCAATATCATATAGAAGTTCTTATATTCTGGAAGAATGGTTATATGAAATTTTAGACGATAAAGAAATATGCATATTTTACCGTGGTGAAGCTGAAAACGGACGCATGTATTGTGATACTGATCTAAAATTTTTAAGTGAAGAAGATAATGCTTTTTTGATGTTTATCGCAAAGGGATTCAGAATAGAAATTCAAGAAATGTTTTTTCTTGAAAGATTTTTACAACCATATTGATGTTGATAAACAAGAGTATAAACCTTTTGATGAAAATAAAGATTTAAGAAGATCGTTGCAAGAATTTGATACTGGCGTGGAAGCTGTACAGGTAATAAAAAAGAATATTGATACAGAACGTGCTATTCCGCAAAAGATTATATCAAGGATCAAGCATGATTTTATTGACTCGGGAGCGGCATCATTAGAAAACACGCGTAAGGCTGTTTTTAGATCGCCGGATGATTTATTAGAAATTGAAATAAATGATGGTGAAGTATTCACTAATACACTAGGTTTTAATCATGGTAATGATAATTATTTATATGTAGTCTCGGAGTTTAATCCGGGTGGAGGCAAAATATGTACAACCAATCATGATACACGTTATATGGAAACAAGTTATGAAATAACTCCTGCAAAATGGGCGAATTTAATAAGCCTATTTTGCAGGAGTTTTGAAGGTATTTAGAAGTAGGATGGTAATTTTACCAGACCTCCGAGCCTAAAGGTTTTTTCCAGGCATTAAGATGGTGATACCTAATTATGCAATAGAGCCGGAAGTACCACATTTTCGAGGAGCGGTGTCTTCCGTGCTCTAATAAACAATCAACTTTCATGCACTTATTAGAGCCTTCATATTTTTTATAGCAGGCTGGATGGCTGATGTGATGAGATTGGTGATTGACCTGACATTATAGCATCTAACTCTTCGGCTACAGTATTTTTTCAATGGGAGCAGCTTTGTCACCTTTTTTAGGTGGATTTGAAGGCTTGCGTTTAGGAAATTTAATGTGAGATGAGATATTGTTAGTGTCAAGCTTCCATAATCTGTTTATAAAGTCGTAGAAAGTACCGACTCCGGGTACATTATCCGGCTCAAAACCGCTGATGGTGGCATATAATGGCTGTGTGTGCAATATATCTACCCATTGGGTTATAGATGTGACTTTGCAAATCATTGCTAAGAGCAGTGAACGCAGCATGCATGATGCAGGACGCGGAGCTGGGCCATATTTGGAGTAATAATTTCGCA
>JALFXV010000071.1 GCA_022786545.1 Selenomonadaceae bacterium | reverse complement strand
TACCTCGGTGCTTAGTGATTCGCAAGCCGTAAGGCGCAGCGAGAACTTAGCACCGCTAGGTACAACTAGGAGCGCGAGCGTGTTTTCTATGGGTACTGCCGCTACCTGTCCCTTTTAAATGTCTGAACAGAGTCCACGAAGCATCAAATTACGTCATCAGTATGTGCACGAAGTAACGTTCAAGCACTACGACAAACTGAAATTTATTACCTGCAATGCTGCACGAAATGCTCAATCCTGGCAATAGCCTCGGAAATCTTGGCTACGGAGGTGGCATAGGAACAGCGCACATATCCTTCGCCACATTCACCGAAGGCGTTGCCCGGCACCAGGGCCACATGCTCCCTCATAAGGAGCTTCTCAGCAAATTCCTCGGAGGTGAGCCCGGTGGAGGTGATATCAGGGAAGATGTAGAAAGCCCCCTTTGGCTCAAAGCACTTCAGCCCAGCATTGGTCAGGCCGTCATAAATCAGGCGGCGGCGCTTGTCGTACTCAGAAACCATCTTCTTCATGTACTTCTCGCCGTGGCGCAGTGCCTCCACAGCCGCAATCTGGGCAGTAATCGGTGCGCACAGCATGGTGTACTGATGGATTTTCGTCATGGCGGCAATAATCTCAGGATTGGACAGGGCATAGCCGATGCGCCAGCCGGTCATGGCATAAGCCTTGGAAAAGCCGTTCAGCAGGATGGTGCGGTCCTTCATCTCAGGCAGTCCTGCAAAGCAGATGTGCCGCTCGCCGCCGTAGGTCAGGTCCCCGTAGATTTCATCGGAAATCACAATCAGGTCGTGCTTTACGGCAAAGCGGGAGATGGCAATCAGCTGCTCCCGGGAGAGTATTGCCCCGGTAGGGTTATTGGGATAGCCGATGAGCAGGGCCTTGGTCCTGTCAGTAACGTGTGCCTCCAAATCCTCCGGCGTAATGCTGAAATTGTTCTCGATTTTGGCCGGTACAGGCACAGGCACGCCGCCAGCCAGGGCAGCACATGCCTTGTAGGACACATAGCACGGCTCAGGAATGAGGATTTCATCCCCCGGTGCCAGAATGGTGCGCATGGCAATATCCAGTGCCTCGCTGACGCCTACTGTCACCAGCACATCAGTCTTTGGCTCGTAATCAATGTTGAAATTGCGCTTTTGCAGGGCGCAGATTTCCTCCCGCAGCTCCAGCAGTCCTCTGTTGGCAGTGTAGGAGGTGTAGCCCTGCTCCAGTCCGTACACGCAGCTTTCCCGGATGGACCAGGGGGTAATGAAGTCAGGCTCGCCTACGCCCAGGGAAATGACATCTTCCATCTCTGCGGCAATATCAAAGAAGCGGCGGATGCCGGATGGGGGAATGGCATGGACAACGGGGGAGATTCTCTTGTTCCAGTCGATATTTTCTGTCATGGAGTCATCACCAGCCTTCGGTCTTGTTCTTTGTCTTCAATGATAATGCCGTCCTTCTTGTAGGGCTTCAGCATGAAATGGCTTCTGGTCTGGGTGACGCCCTCAATGGTGGACAGGCGGGTTGCCACGAAATTTGCCACTTCCTGCAGGGATTTGCCCTCGATGATTACCAGCAGGTCAAAGCTGCCGGACATGAGGTATACGGTGCGGACCTCGTCAAAGCGATAAATGCGTTCCGCGATGGCGTCAAAGCCCGTTTCCCTCTGTGGCGTCAGGTTTACCTCGATGATGGAGGTCACGGTGTTGTCACCAGTCTTTTCCCAGTTAATCAGGGTATTGTAGCTGAGAATTACCTTGTCGCGCTCCAGCTGTGCCATCTGCTGCTCAACCTCGTACTCGCTGCGGTGCAGCATGGCCGCCAGCTCACCTGCCGGACGGCGGGCATCATGTTCCAAAAGCTCTAATAATTCGCGCATATCTATCGCTCCTTTTTTTACATAGTAACAATCTTTATATCACATACTGAGAAATTTTGCAACGGAAAAGCAAAATTATAATTCATTTGACTGAAAATTGATAAAACTTTATGTATACAGGCGCAAATACTGAAAAAATGTTGGGTGATAATTTTCCTGCAACATGACATTGCATAAAGTTGGATTTTTGTATAAAATAGTCTTGATATATTATTTTGTAATGAGAGTTTTGGGCGGACTGTTTTTAAAAGGAGTCGATGAGCTTGATTATAGGAAATATAAGCGAGGCGGCTTCCGGTTTCAGCAAGTATCCGGAGGCTGTCAGGGAAGCCCTGCAATACCTGAGCAAGCAGGATTTTAAGAGCATGGCGGATGGCAGGTACCCTGTTCATGGCGAGGACAGCTTTGCGATTTTGCAGCGTTATGACACCCGGGTGCCTGAAAGCGGCAAGCCTGAGGCTCACCGCAAGTATGTGGATATACAGTATATTGTGGAGGGCAGGGAGGAGCTGGGCTGGTGCCCTATGAGCCCGGAGCTGAAGGTCTGCGAGCCTTATGACGGCGAGAAGGATATCGTCTTTTTTGACAAGCTGATTCCTATCAGCGGCATCACCTTGGAGGCTGGCAATTTTGCCGTGCTTTATCCGACAGATGTGCATCGTCCCTGCGGTTCCCTGGGGAATCAACCTGCGCCTGTGACCAAGGTGGTAGTGAAGATTGCCGTGGACTGCCTTGAGTAGGCTGGCATCCTTTATCCGGCTGGCCTTGAGGATTGGCTGATTTTTAGATAACCTTATTTTTTTAATATAAATAATGGAGGCAAATCAATGAGTGTAAGAAGAATTTTTGTAGAAAAGCGACAGGGCTTTTTCGACATTCCTGCCCAGCAGCTTTGCGATGACCTGGTGGAGAGCTTCCGCCTGACCGGCCTGAAGGCCGTCCGCCTGTTCAACCGCTACGATATTGAGGGGCTGAGTGACGAGGAATACGCTCAGGTAAAGGCCGTGGTTTTCTCTGAGCCGCCTGTGGACGTTATCTACGAGGAGGAGCTGCCGAGCTTCCCTAATTCTACCATGTTTGCTGTGGAGTACCTTCCGGGGCAGTACGACCAGACTGCTGACTCTGCTGCCCAGTGCGTGCAGCTGGTTACCCAGAAGGAGCGCCCGGAGATTGCTACCGCTCGCGTAGTGGTGCTGGTGGGCGATGTGGATGCAGCTGATGTGCAGAAAATCAAGGATTATTATATCAACGCCGTAGAGAGCCGGGAGGCTTCTATGGAGAAGCCTGATACCCTGGACATGAAGTTCGAGGTGCCTGCCGATGTGGAGGTGCTGGAGGGCTTCAATGAGATGGATGAGGCTGCTCTGCAGCAGTTCATGGACAGCCGCGGCTTTGCCATGAGCTTTGAGGATTTGAAATTCTGCCAGCAGTATTTCCGCGATACGGAGAAGCGGCAGCCTACTATTACCGAAATCCGGGTTATTGATACCTACTGGTCTGACCACTGCCGCCATACCACCTTCACTACCGCCATTGATCTGGTGGATATTGAGAAGGGCTATTACAGCAAGCCCATTGAGGATGCCTACAAGCAGTACCTGGCTGACCGCAAGGATTTGTACGCCGGCCAGGACAGGGATGTCACCCTGATGGATCTGGCCGTTATCGGCATGAAGGCACTCAGGAAGCAGGGCAAGCTGGAGGACTTGGACAAGTCTGACGAGATTAATGCCTGCAGCATCGTGGTTAATGCTGATATTGATGGCAAGAATGAGGACTGGCTGGTTATGTTCAAGAACGAAACCCATAACCATCCTACTGAGATTGAGCCTTTCGGCGGTGCCGCTACCTGCCTGGGGGGTGCCATCCGCGACCCGCTGTCCGGCCGTTCCTATGTATATCAGGCTATGCGCGTAACCGGTGCTGCTGACCCTAGGCGTCCTGTCAGCGAGACACTGAAGGGCAAGCTGCCGCAGAAGAAGATCACCCTGGGAGCCGCAGCTGGCTACAGCTCCTACGGCAACCAGATCGGCCTGGCTACCGGCCAGGTTTCCGAGGTATACCATGAGGGCTTTTTGGCAAAGCGCATGGAAATCGGTGCTGTTATCGCAGCTGCACCAAAGGTGAATGTGGTTCGTGAGGTGCCGTCTCCTGATGATGTTATCGTGCTGGTAGGCGGACGAACCGGCCGTGATGGCTGTGGCGGTGCTACCGGTTCCTCCAAGGAGCATACCATTGAGTCCCTGACCGCCTGCGGTGCGGAGGTACAGAAGGGCAATCCGCCTACGGAGAGGAAGATTCAGCGCCTGTTCAGGAACCCGGAAATCAGCCGCATGATCAAGCGCTGCAACGACTTCGGTGCAGGCGGCGTGTCCGTTGCCATCGGCGAGCTGACTGACGGCCTGGTGATTGACCTGGATGCGGTCAAGAAGAAGTACGAGGGCCTGGATGGCACTGAGCTGGCTATTTCCGAATCCCAGGAGCGCATGGCCGTGGTGATTACCCGTGACAACGTGGAGAAGTTCGTGGCTGCCGCTGACGAGGAAAACCTGGAGGCTACCCTGGTAGCAGTTGTTACCGACAACCGCCGCCTGGTGATGAACTGGCGTGAGAAGACCATTGTCAACCTGAGCCGTGATTTCCTGGACACCAATGGCGTAAAGCAGCACATCAGCCTGGTGGTGGAGTCTCCTGCCAAGGACAGGTGCTATCTGGAAGAAATTCCTGGCAAGGTGGCAGCCCTGGCGCCTGACCTGGAGAAAGCATGGCTGGAAAACCTGAAGGACCTGAATGTGTGCAGCCAGAAGGGACTGGCAGAGCGTTTTGACTCATCCATCGGCGGCAACAGCGTGCTGATGCCTTTTGGCGGCAAGAACCAGCTGACCCCGACTGAGGGCATGGTGGCGAAGCTGCCGGTACTGGGGGCCGAGACTACCACGGCTACTGCCATGACCTATGGCTACAACCCTTATCTCATGGAGTGGAGCCCTTTCCACGGCGCTATGTACGCGGTGATTGAGTCCGTGGCCAAGATGGTGGCTCTGGGGGGCCGTGCCGACAAGGTGCGCCTGACCTTCCAGGAGTATTTTGAGAGCCTGGGCAGCGACAGCAAAAAGTGGGGCAAGCCATTTGCCGCCCTGCTGGGTGCCCTGTGGGCCCAGCACCAGCTGGAAATCCCTGCCATTGGCGGCAAGGATTCCATGTCAGGCACCTTTATGGACTTGACTGTACCGCCTACCCTGGCTTCCTTTGCAGTGGATGTGATGAAGGCCGATAATGCCCTGTCCCCTGAGTTCAAGTTCACCGGCAGCAAGGTGTACTATGTGCCGATGGCCAAGGATGAGCTGGCCATGCCTGACTTTGGCAAGCTGCGGGCAACCTATGAGAAGGTCAGCAATTTCATCGCTGCCAAAAAGGTATTTGCCGCTTCCAGCGTCCGCATGGGCGGTATGGCGGCTGCTATTACCAAGATGTGCCTGGGCAACGGCATCGGCTTCAAGTTTGCCGGGAAGCCTGATATGCAGGCTCTCTTCAAGGCTGACTATGGCGCCCTCATCCTGGAGGTGTCTGCTGACTCGGATATTGAGACGGCACTGGCTGGTACCGGCTGCTATGAGCTGGGCGTGACTACCCAGAACAGCAGCATCGTCATCGGTGAGGCAGTGGTTTCCTTTAACGAGGCCAAGAAGGCATATACTTCTCCATTGGAGAAGATTTTCCCGACCAGCGTCAAGACTTCCGACAAGGGGGCCAGCGAGTATCTCTACACCGGCGGCAACAGGGTTAAGCCGCAGATTGGCTTTGCCAAGCCGAAGATTTTCATCCCGGTGTTCCCGGGTACCAACTGCGAGTACGATACGGCCAGGGCCTTCCGCCGTGCCGGTGGTGACCCGCAGACCTTGGTTATCCGCAACCTGACGCCGCAGGCGGTTGAGGAGTCCGTGGAGGCTATCGTCAAGGGCATCGAGGCTTCCCAGATCATCATGCTGCCGGGGGGCTTCAGCGGCGGTGACGAGCCGGACGGCTCCGGCAAGTTTATTGCGGCCATCTTCAGGAACCCTCGCATCAAGGAGGCTGTCCACAAGCTGCTGCAGCAGCGTGACGGCCTGATGCTGGGCATCTGCAACGGCTTCCAGGCGCTGATTAAGCTGGGGCTGGTGCCGTATGGGGAAATCCGCGATTTGGATGCAGCTTCTCCTACCCTGACTCACAATCAGATTGGCCGTCATGCTTCCTGCATGGTGCGCACCAAGGTTGTGTCCAACCTGTCTCCTTGGTTCAACAACGTGAAGCCGGGTGAAATCTTCACCATTCCGATTTCCCACGGCGAGGGCCGCTTCTTTGCGGACAAGGAGGTTGTGGCGAAGCTGCGCATCAACGGTCAGATTGCCACCCAGTATGTGAACGAGGCCGGGGCTCCTACCCTGGAGATGCCGTTCAACCCGAATGGCTCCGTCAATGCCATTGAGGGCATCACCAGCCCTGATGGCCGCGTGCTGGGCAAGATGGGCCACTCCGAGCGTATCGGCGCGTCCGTGGCCATGAACGTGCCGGGCAATCAGGACCAGCAGATTTTTGAGGCAGGTATTGCCTACTACAAGCTGTAAGCTGCAATCTGGCGGAAAGCAGATAAAGTAAAAAAAGCATAAGGAACACAGGCCCTGCCTGATGTGAAGCTATGAAGCTATGACGCTGTGAAGGTATCGCATCGGGGCGGGGCCTGTGCTTTTTTTATTGCCAAAATGCCTATTCTCGCATATAATGATATGTATTATTTTTTATAGGAGGAATAACATTGGATAATATCTTGGTAATTGGCGCCTTTGTCCTCTATCTGGCACTGATGATGGCAATCGGCATTTATTACTACCGCAAAACAAACAGCATGGATGATTACATCATCGGCAACCGCAAGCTGGGGGCCTGGGTTACGGCCATGAGTGCCGAGGCTTCGGACATGAGCGGCTGGATGATGATGGGCGTGCCGGGGGCGGCCTATCTGGCGGGCTTCAGCTCGGCCTGGATTGCGGTGGGCCTGGGCCTTGGCACCTGGGCAAATTGGCACTTTGTGGCCAAGAGGCTGCGCCGCTACACGGAGATGGCCAACAACTCCCTGACGCTGCCTGACTTTTTCCAGAACCGCTACAATGACCACAGCAACCTGCTGCGGATTATTCCGGCAATCTTCATCGTCATTTTCTTTGTCATCTATACAGGCTCCGGCTTCGTCAGCGGCGGCAAGCTGTTCAGCACCCTCTTCGGGCTGGACTATGCCACGGCGGTGCTGATTGGCGCTTTCGTGGTGGTGTTCTACACCCTGACCGGCGGCTTTATGGCTGTGTGCTGGACTGACTTCATCCAGGGCATCATGATGTTCTTTGCCATTGTGATGGTACCTGCCTTTGCCATGTACATGCTGGGGGGCGTGCAGACTACTGTCACCGCCATCGATATTGTGAACCCGACCTTTTTCAACCCCTTCCTGAACCCGGATGGCAGCACCATTTCCTTTATTGCCTTTATTTCCCTTATGGGGTGGGGCCTTGGCTACTTCGGCCAGCCTCATATCCTGGTGCGCTTCATGGCCATCAGTTCCACCAGCGAGCTGAAGCGTTCCAAGCGCATCGCCGTGGGCTGGTACATCATCGCCATGATTGCCGCCGTCTTCGTGGGCATGGTGGGCAAGGTGTACCTGACGGAGCCTTTGTCCGGCCCTGCCGTGGAGACCGTGCTGCTGGTGATGACCAAGCAGCTTTTTAATCCATTCGTGGGCGGCCTGATTATGTCCGCTGTGCTGGCGGCCATTATGAGTACCGCTTCTTCCCAGCTTTTGGTATCCGCCTCTGCTTTTTCCCAGGATTTCTATCGTGCCGTGGTCAGGAAGGATGCTTCCCACAAAGAGCTGGTCTGGGTGAGCCGTGCCGCCGTGCTGGTGATTTCCGCTATGGCCATCTCCATCGCCATGAACCCGGACAGCTTCATCCTTGAGATGGTGGCATACGCCTGGGCGGGCTTTGCGGCAACCTTCGGCCCGGCAGTGCTCATGTCCCTGTTTTGGCGCCGTACCACCAGGAACGGCGTGCTGGCAGGCATCGTGGTAGGCGGCGTTACTGTCCTGGTCTGGAAGCAGCTGGCTCTCTTCGGCCTGTATGAGATCATCCCGGGCTTTGCCCTGGGCCTGCTGGCCATTTATGTGGTCAGCAAGCTGGATAAAGAACCTGCAAAAGAAATTACAGATTTGTTTGACGCTGTAGACCGTTCTAATATATAATAAAATAAAGGAAATTCATGAATCCCCCTTTAACAGTTCCGTTATGGGGGATTCGTTGTTGTTCGTGTTGCCCGCTTTTTGAGAAAATGAAAAATTTTAAAATTTTCTTCCTCAAGAAAAAGGATTTTTTCGTTTTGTGGCGAAGATAACATGTAGGTTATTATTGACGAAAAGTGCAGGTGATTTTGGTGGAGAAAGTTCGGGTAATGGTGGTGGACGACTCCAAGATTAGTCGGATGATGATTAGCTCTATGCTGGCCAAGACCAATTTTGAGGTCTGTGCGATGGCAGAGAATGCTGCCCATGCGATAGATTTGTACGCAAAGACGAGGCCGGATGTAGTGACGATGGATATGAATCTGCCGGATGCTGACGGCATTGAGTGCAGCAGGCGTATTCATGCTATGGATTCCCGCTGTAAGATTGTCATGATTAGTGCCATGAAGGATGCCAAGCTGATTATGCATGGCAGGCTGGCAGGCATCAGCTCCTTTTTGCAGAAGCCGGTCAGCACCAATGAGCTGCTGGATACATTGATGATTCTTTGTCAGGAGCACGTAGGGGTGAGCGCTGTCTACAGGGATTCCTATGTGTCTACATACGCCAAGGTTTTGCAGGAGGGGCTGCAGCAGATTGCCGGCCTTGAGAGCGAAATCCAGGTGCAGGAGGAGAGCAACAGTCCTCTGAGCGTCAGCGGCGTGGCTGTGATTATCGGCATCGTGGGAGAGCCGCGGGGCAGGGTTGCCTTCTACATGGATGAGGATACCATGCGGGGCTTTGGCAGGGCTGTGCTGCAGCAGGATGAGGTGTCTGATTTTGAGGCCCAGGCGGCTGTGGAGGAGTCCGGCAATATTATTGCAGGTCATGGCATATCCAGGATAAACGATGTAATCAAGGACAGGGAAATGAGGCTGACGCCGCCGGGCATCATCAGCGGCATGGACATCAAGCTTTCCAACCCTGAGCTGGTAGCCTTTAATATCAAAGCCAAGACTTCCATAGGTGATATATTTATGAATGTTGGTTTTGCAAGGAGCGTGTGAACATGGATGTAAAATTGGTCAATCCGTTTATTGATGCATTCACTACGGTATTGCCACAAATGGGATTTCCAACGCCTGAGCGAACCGGCATGGGAGTAAAGGACAAGAATATTGAGAGCCGGGGCGTATCCGTACTGGTGGGCTTTACAAAGGAAATCCGGGGCAACGTGGTTTACAATATGGACGAGGAAACTGCGAAGTTTATCGCCTCCACCATGATGATGGGCATGCCTATAGCTGCCTTTGATGAAATGGCCCAGAGCGCTATCTCAGAGATGTCCAACATGCTGACTGCCAATGCGGCTACCAACCTGGCTGCCCTGGGCAGGGAAGTGGACATTTCCACGCCGAGCCTCACCGTAGGTGTCGGTGCCAGGATACGCATCAGTGCCGGGCAGTTCCTGACTGTCAGCATGGACCTGGGCGGCCATGTGGTAGAGATTGATATTGCAGTGGAATAAGCTTTGAGGGGAATCGCAGTTTTGCGGTTCCTTTTTTTGTTTTATCTATTGGCAATTTGCGTTGTTTGGTTTATAATAATGTATAGTTTTGTTTGAATACAAATAGCAGAACATTTGTGAGAATATAACTGAGGAGCTTGCGGGATTGGATAATGTAATGATAAGCATCAGGGCCCGTCAGGAAGCACCTGACGGCCATGTGGAAAAACTGCATCACAGGCTGAAGGGCAGGTATTTTTTCAAGGGCGGCAAGCACTACCTACGCTATGAGGACAAGTACCTGGATGGCGGGAAAAGAGTGCCTACCACCATTAAGGTTGCTGAGGATGAGCTGGTGATTTTGCGGCATGGTACAGCAAAAACAGAGCAGCGTTTTGTGCCCTTGCAGGAAACCAGGTCGGATTATCAGACGCCTTATGGCAGCATGGAGCTGCTGATGCGGACGGAGTCGCTGCAAGCCGCTTTTGGTGAGGAGGGCGGCCATATCAGGGCGGCATATCATCTCAGTGCCAACGGTTCCCCGGTGGGACGCTACGAAATAGAAATCAAGGTTGAAGCATACTGATGCTAGGACGATATAGGAACATAGAGGAGCATATAGGAGGATAAAGGATTGGAAATCAAGGATATACTGACAAAGGCAATAGAAGATGCGGCCCTGGCTGCCATCAGGGAGGGGGTATTCCCGGAGGCGGAGCTGCCGAAGATTGTGCTGGAAGTGCCGCCCAAGAAGGAACTGGGGGATTTTGCCACTAATATCGCCATGCAGTCCGCCAAGACATTCCACAAGAATCCCCGCCTGATTGCCCAGGAGCTTACCCGGCGTATTCAGGGGGACTGGCTGGAGCGGATTGAGATTGCCGGGCCTGGCTTTATAAACTTCTATCTGAAGTCCAACGTTATTTATGACGGCCTGGCTGCCCTGCTGCAAAAGGGGGAGGCTTTCGGCCAGCTGCCGGCCAAGGACATGGCGCCGGTGCAGGTGGAGTATGTCAGTGCCAATCCTACCGGCCCCCTGCATGTGGGCCACGGCAGGGGAGCGGCTGCCGGCAGTGCCCTGGTGAATGTCATGCGCGCCGCAGGCTATCCGGTAACCAGCGAGTATTATATCAACGATGCCGGCAACCAGATCAATAACCTGGCACGCTCTGTAAATCACCGCTATCTGGAGCTTTTGGGCAGGGCTGAGGAAAAGGACTTCCCGGAGAACGGCTACCACGGCGCGGATATCATCGACACGGCACAGCGCATCATCAGGAAGGACGGGGATAAGTACCTGGACATGAGCGAGGATGAGCGCATGGGCATCTTCAAGGAGCTGGCCTTGAAGGAGAAGCTGGCTGCCTTGAAGGAGGATCTGGAGGCCTTCAATTGCCGCTTTGATGTGTGGTACAGCGAGCGTACCCTGCATCCGGACAAGGTGCAGGCTGCCTGCAAGTTTTTGCAGGAGAATGGCAACATCTACGAGAAGGACGGCGCCCTGTGGCTGAAATCCACCGCCTATGGGGATGATAAGGACAGGGTGGTCATCCGGGACAGCGGTGAGCCGACCTACCTGGCTGCTGATATTGCCTACCATCGGGACAAGTTCGACCGGGGCTTCGGCAAGGTCATCAACATCTGGGGCGCGGACCATCACGGCTATATCTGCCGCGTCAAGGCTGCTGTCAAGGCCCTCGGCTACAATCCTGACAATCTGAATGTGCTGCTTTTGCAGATGGTGCGCCTCCTGCGGGGGGGCCAGCTGGTGAAGCTCAGCAAGCGCACCGGCCAGACTGTGACACTGGCGGAGCTGATTGAGGAAGTTGGCACCGATGCGGCCAGGTACTTCTTCATTATGCGCTCTATGGACAGTCAGCTGGATTTTGACCTGGATCTGGCCAAGTCCAAGTCCAACGAGAACCCGGTTTACTACATCCAGTATGCCCATGCCAGGATTTGCAGCATTTTCCGTCAGGCGGCAGAAAATAATCTGCAGGTGGGGGAGGCGCCGGAGCTGAGCCTTTTGACTGACGATACGGAAATCGCCCTCATCAGCAAGCTGCAGAAGTACGAGGAAGAGATTGACCGGGCCGCGGCAGAGTATGCGCCGCAGCGCATCGCCCGCTATGCCTATGAGCTGGCAGGCTGCTTCCACAGCTTCTACAATCAGTGCCGTATCCTGGGGGTAGAGGACAAGCTGGCAGAGGCCCGGCTGGCACTGGT
Organism: Selenomonadaceae bacterium; assembly: GCA_022786545.1. Taxonomy (GTDB): domain Bacteria; phylum Bacillota; class Negativicutes; order Selenomonadales; family Selenomonadaceae; genus Anaerovibrio. The sequence goes on along the minus strand of JALFXV010000071.1, from coordinate 14,108 downwards.
GACCGTTACGGCCCAGGCCATCCGCCATGCCTTGGGCATCCTGGGGGTTTCCGCGCCGGAGCGCATGTAATTGAAATGGAAATGGACAATAAGCCTTTTGAGAGGAGATTATAAACGTGGATTTTTTGAAAAGCTCTGATGTTGAGGTTGCAGCCTATGTGCTGCATGAAAGCAAGGTTCCTATGTACTACAAGGACCTGATTATGGAGGTGCTGGAAAAGCGCCAGAAGAACGTGCAGGCTCTGGCAGAGGCTATTTCCGAGGTTTATACCCAGATTAACATGGACAGCCGCTTCCACTATGCAGGGGATGGCAGATGGGGCCTGACCGAATGGAATCCGCCTGAGACCAAGCGGTCTTCCCGGGGGGCCCGTTCCGCTACCACCAACCGCGCCAAGACTGCCCGTCAGCGTGAGGAAAAGCTCTTTGAGGGTATTCAGGAAGATAATTGATAAACTAAAGATATCTGATAAATCTAGTTTTGAGCAGGAGGAACAACATGGCAAAGTATATTTTCGTTACCGGCGGCGTAGTTTCATCTCTGGGCAAGGGCATCACGGCAGCCTCCCTGGGACGCTTGCTGAAAAATCGCGGTATCAAGGTCACTATCCAGAAGTTTGACCCGTATATCAACATTGACCCGGGTACCATGAGCCCTTATCAGCACGGCGAGGTTTTCGTGACCGATGATGGTGCGGAAACCGACCTGGACCTGGGGCATTATGAGCGCTTTATCGATATCAGCCTGACCAAGGGTTCCAACATCACTGCAGGCAAGGTTTATTGGAGCGTTTTGAATAAGGAGCGCCGGGGGGATTACCTGGGCAAGACAGTGCAGGTTATTCCTCATATTACCAACGAAATCAAGCAGCGTGTCTATGATGTGGCAGCTGATGACGGCGCTGATGTGGTTATTACCGAAATCGGCGGTACTGTGGGCGATATTGAGTCCCTGCCGTTTATGGAGGCCATCCGCCAGGTGAAGAAGGAAGTGGGCAGGAACGATGTGCTCTACATTCACGTTACCCTGGTGCCTTATATTTCCGCTGCCGGCGAGCTGAAGACCAAGCCTACCCAGCACAGCGTAAAGGAGCTGCGGGGTATCGGCATCCAGCCGGATATCCTGGTATGCCGTGCCGAGAAGCCGCTTACCAAGGACATGAAGCAGAAGCTGGCCCTGTTCTGCGATGTGGAGGAAAAGGCCGTTATTGAGAACCTCACTGCTGACACCATCTATGAGGTGCCGCTGATGATGCAGGAGGAGGGCCTGGACCGCATCGTGCTGGAGAAGCTGGGCATGGATTACAGCCCGGTGAACATGGACGAGTGGGCACAGATGGTCAACAAGATCAAGAACCCTCAGAAGAAGGTCAAAGTGGCCGTGGTGGGCAAGTATGTGGAGCTGCCGGATGCCTATATTTCCGTGACGGAGGCTCTCCACCATGCAGGCATCTACAACGATGCAGCCGTGAAAATCCATTGGGTGAACTCCGAGAAGCTGGAGGCTGCCGATGTGGATATGGACGAGGAATTTGCAGGCTGCAAGGGCATCCTGGTGCCGGGGGGCTTCGGCGACCGTGGCGTCGAGGGCAAGATCAAGGCTATCCAGTATGCCCGTGAGCACAGGCTGCCGTTCCTGGGGCTGTGCCTGGGCATGCAGTGTGCCGTTATCGAGTTTGCCCGTCATGTCTGCGGCCTGAACGGCGCTCACAGCACCGAGTTCAACTCCGAGACTGAGTATCCTGTCATCGATTTGATGGCTTCCCAGGTAGATGTGGAGGACAAGGGCGGCACCATGCGCCTGGGGGCATACCCTTGCAAGGTGCAGAAGGATACCAATACTTTTGCTGCCTATGGCAAGGATATGATCAGCGAGCGCCATCGCCATCGCTATGAGTTCAACAATGCTTTCCGCCAGCAGCTTTCCGAGGCTGGTATGGTGATTGCAGGCACTTTGCCGGATGACAGCCTGGTAGAGATTGTGGAGGTAAAGGACCATCCTTGGTTCGTGGCTTCCCAGTTCCATCCTGAGCTGAAGTCCCGCCCGAATCATCCGCATCCTTTGTTCAAGGGCTTTGTGACTGCGGCCTTAGCTGTGAAGTAAATTTCAGTTTGTCGTAGTGCTTATTTGTAACTACGAGCATATACTGATTGAAATAATTTGGTAGTTCGTGGACTCTGTTCAGACTAAAAAATGGGCTGAGCGGGACAGCTACCCATAGAAAACACGCTCGCGCTCCTAGTTGTACCTAGCGGATGCTAAACTCACGCTTCGCCTTCGGCTCGCGTATCGTTAAGCACCGAGGTACAACAAAGGTTTTCTATGGGTACTGTCCTCACTCATCCCTTTCTTTGTCTGAACAGATACAACAGAATACTAAAACGATATTCAGTTAGTATGAGGCTGTAGCAACCAATCGAAGTTTACGAGCAAGCCTGAAAAAGGGGGGCCGGGTGGCTGGCGAGGCTTGTAAATGCCAACCGCTGTATAAACGTACAGTGTCACCAACTCTGCTTATAGTAGCAGGTTACCTTGCATAGTTGTTGGCAGTATCAGGCTTCGTTAGCCACCTCGCCCCCTTATTTCAGGCTTGCTCGTAAAGTTGTATGCAGCACTATGGCAACATATAACAAGTGGCGTTTTATCAATTTGTATATATCTGTTCAGACAAGAAAGAGATGGGTTGCGGCATGTGCCATCAGAAACCTTTGTTGTGCCTCGGTGCTTAGCAATTCGCAAGCCGTCAGGCGCAGCGAGAGCTTAGCATCCGCTAGGCACAACGAGGAGCGAGAGCGTGTTTCTGAGGGTACTGCCGTATACCATCCCATTTTTTTATCTGAACAGAGTGCGCGAATCAACAAAACTCATCCGTTAATGTTCCAAAAGTCTCGAACTTTCACGGCGATAAACTGAAATTTAAACATTTGTGAAAGATTTTAGTTTTTTATATACTAAAAGCTTAGATGTATAGAACTTTGCTGAAGGTTTCATGTTTTTACAATATATATATTATGGCACTTTTTGCGGCGGTTGAAATGAGGGTTTGGTAATGGTATATTTGTAGGGGAGGGGGAAAGGCAGTTTTTGAAGGGGATGATGGGGATGTCTATGTTCAAGCGCAGCATGGCTGTGCTGCTGGTGATTATAGCAGTGGCAGCCGGAGTGACCATGTGGGAGATGTATGATGGCGATAAGGTGCAGTTGCTGGCAGATAACAGACTGAGTGCAGAGGATGAGCAGGCTGGGAAAAACGCATGCGATGCAAGGCAGGTTGCTGTGTATGTAACGGGAGAGGTGCAGCAGCCGGGAGTGGTATATGTGGCTTTTGATGGCAGGGTGGCGGATGCCGTCAATGGCTGCGGCGGCGTGTTGCCCACAGCTGATATGGGCAGAGTGAATATGGCGCAGCCGGTAAAGGATGGCATGCACATCAAGGTGCCTGAAAAGTTGCCAGCAGGAAATGGAGCGGCCGATAGTGGACATACTGCTGTGCAAGGGGTGGCAGGGAAATCCTCAGGCAGCAGGGACTCAGGCAGCAACAAGGCGGCGTCTGGCAGTGATGGGGCGATGGTGAATATCAATACTGCCAGTGCGGACGAGCTGACCAAGCTGAAGGGCATAGGCCCTGCCATGGCACAGCGGATTGTGGAATACCGGGAAGAAAACGGCATGTTTCAGTCTCCGGAGGATTTGCAGAGGGTAAAGGGTATTGGCAAGGCGAAATTTGCCAAGCTGAAGGAGCAGGTAATGCTGTGAGGTGAAGGGGATGGGGCAGCATCCTAAGGGATTTATCAATGGGCTGCTGGTATTTTTGTGCCTGGGGATATGGGCAGGCCATGCGTGGCACATAGGCAGGGAGCAGCTATCTGTGGCCTGGTGCTTGCTGACAATGGCTGTGCTAGGTGCGGTAGTTCTTTTACGGCAGGAAAGCAGGTGGACTTGGGCAGCCTTTGCTGTGGCAATTTTTTGGCTGGGGCTGGGCCGGTATGGTGCGGTGACAGTAGCCAGTGATGATGATATTTTGCATTTTGAAGGACGGAAAGTCAAGCTGTCAGGGGTGCTGGCGGAAACTCCCCAGGCAATCCTTGAGGATGATGGCAGGCTGAAGCTTCGCTATGTGGTGGAGGCGGAGCAGCTGTCTGCCGGTCAGGGGAAGGAGCAGGTCAGCGGCAGGCTGGTTTTGTATGCCAATGGCAGTTCTCTGGCTAAAGGAAGTGGTGAGGCTGATAGGAATGGCGAGGTGGGTAAGGCTGGCAGGGATGGTGAGAATGGCACAGCTGGTAAGGTTAGCAGGGATGGTGAAGCCTTTGGCAGGGCTGGCGACAGGGTTGCTGTGGCGGGGACTGTGCTTGCACTGCATGATTATGGCAATCCCGGCAGGATGAACAGGGAAATGACTTATTTTTCCCAGGGCATCCATGCCAGGCTGATGGCGGACAAGTACAGCCTGAAACTGCAGCAGGAGGAAGGTGGCTGGCATGACCGGCTTCTGAGGCTGTCCGCCAGGGTGCGTGCTGCTTATCTGGAGTACATGGAGCGTGCTATGAGCAGGCAGGATGCGGCTGCCATCTTTGCCATGCTCTTTGGCGGCTATCAGGGCATCAGGCCGGAGCTTTTGGAGGCTTTTACGGCTACGGGGATAGTGCATATCCTGTCGGTGTCAGGCTCCCACATTACCCTGATGGCAGGAACGGCAGGTATTATTGGCAGGCTGCTGCATCTGCCGGGCAGGGTGACGACCGGGCTGGCGGCAGTCACTATTTTGTTTTATAGCCTGCTGGCAGGTGCCATACCGCCGGTGGTGCGCTCCGCCCTGATGGGGCTGCTGACCCTGCTGGCGCTGGCTATGGACAGGGAGAGGGATGCCAGGCATATCCTGGGGCTTACGGCGCTGGGGCTGCTGATATATTCGCCGCCTCTCTTGTATGATATCAGCTTTCAGCTGTCCTTTGGGGCCACCGCAGGGCTTTTGTATATTGCTCCTGTCTTGAGGGGCTGTTTCAGGAAAAGGCTGCCTGTGTTCATAGCTGACAGCCTGGCTGTGACCATAGGGGCGCAGGTGTCTGTCCTGCCGGTTATTGCTTGGTATTTTAACGTGATTTCCCTCAGCTCACTGCTGGCAAATCTTGTGATCACGCCTGTAGTGGAGCTGATTATCGTGGTTGGGTTGCTGGCTGGCCTTGCCGGAAGCCTGTTGCCCTTTGTCGGAAGGCTGGTTTTTATCGGGGCAGGAGTGGCCCTGGGAGCCGTGTATGAAATGTCCCGGCTGGTGGCCTCCTTGCCTCTCAGCCAGATTTATGTGCCCAGCTTTGGCGCAGGGGGCTGCCTGACGTATTATGGGGCATTGGGCTGGCTGCTGCTGCCCTCAGGGCGCCGGGGGCAGGCAAGAAGGTGGCTGGCTGGGCTGCTAGGGCAGATGATGGCGCATTTGCCTGATAAATGGCGAAATGGAATGCTGGCAAATAAACAGAAAATAGCGGTGCTGCTGGCATTGCTGTTTTTGATAGGTGGCTGGAAAGTGTGCCGTTCCGGGGATTTGCAGGTGCATTTCATGGATGTGGGGCAGGGGGATGCCGCGCTGGTGATTACGCCCCACGGCCATGCCTTTATGGTGGATGCAGGCGGTGTCCGGGAAGGGGGCTATGATATTGGCAGGATGGTGGATGTGCCATATCTTTTGCATTATGGCGTCAGGCAGCTGGATTATATTTTCCTTACCCATGCCCATGATGACCATGCGGCAGGTGTCAGGGGGATTTTGGGCAAAATTCCTGTCAAGGCTGTGATGACAGGCCATGAGGGAGCCGTTGAGTATTTGAAGGTCTTTGGCAGGGGAGATGCAGCCAGGCTGGAAAAGCTGCTGGCACCCCTCAGGGAAAATACTTTTATGGAGCTGGACGGGGTACGGATTGAGATTTTGTATTCCCCTGACCGCAGGGAGGTCATGGAAGGAAATGTCCAGGCAACGGGCAATGAATTTTCCAATCTCATCAGGGTGAGCTATGGGCAGGCAAGCTTTTTGTTTACAGGGGATTTGGTGACGGCCCAGGAAGCGGAGCTCCTGCGGCGGGGGACGCAGCTTGGGAGCACGGTGCTGAAGGTGGGGCATCATGGCAGCCGTACATCCAGCTCGGAGGCTTTCTTGCAGGCGGTCAAGCCCAGGTGGGCGGTCATATCCTGCGGCTATGCCAACAGCTTCGGGCACCCTCATAAGGAGATTGTGCAGCGGATTTCCGATGTGACCGGGGCGGAGCTTTTGCGGACAGATGAAAAGGGTGCCATTGTCTTCCGGACAGATGGTGACAGCATGAAGGTGGAATGTTACCGGGATGGATAATGTGGCATTTTTGTGTTTTTCAGGCAGCTGGGAAGTACAGGCATTTTTTGTGAATAGTTTGTGGTATAATAAATGGAAAGAGATTGCTGAAAATAGTTTTGAGGCGTATCATTATGTATTTTCAGAGCTGGCTGAGATTTGTGGATAATGTAAAGGAGTATTATGAAATACGGTGAGCTGATGGCGGGGCTGCGCAAGGGCAGGCCAGGGCATCTGTACTTTCTGGCAGGAGAGGAAAGCTATTTTATCGAAAAGGCCAAGGAGCGGCTTTTGCAGTGCTTTTTCCCTACAGGGCATCAGAAGGAGGATGTGCAGGTACTAGAGGAAGGGGCTTCCCTGAGTGAAATCATGGAAGCTATCGAGACAGTGCCCTTCTTTCTGGATAAAAATGTCATTGTGGTCAAGGCGGCAGGCTTGTTCAAGGATAAAAAGACTGAGGATGAGGGAAAATCCGGCAGGAAGGCGGGCAGCGGGGAGGAAAGGTTTTTGGCGTTGCTGAAAAATCTGCCGGAGTTTTCCTATGTGATTTTTGAGCTGCATGGCAAGGCGGACAAGCGGAAAAAGCTTTACAAGGCCATCAGCAGTGCCGGGCAGGTCATGGAGGCGGAGCCTATCCGTGCCAGCAATATGGGTGACTGGCTTCAGGGCAGGCTGCAGGAGCTGAACAAGGAGATGGATCGTCATGCCTATGAGTATTTTGTGGGGGCGGTCAGCAGCATGCAGTCGGTGAACCTGGGTTTTCTCAGCAAGGAGCTGGAAAAGCTGGCCCTGTTCATGGGGCCGGGGCAGCGGAAAATCAGCCGGGAGCATCTTTTGCAGGTGTTTTCCGATGTGCCGGAGATTTCCAGCTTTGCCATGCTGAACGCCATCGGTGACAGGGATACGGCAAGGGCGCTGAAGCTTTTTAGGCGGCAGCTGGAAAACGGCGTGTATTTTGTGCTGATTGTGGGCATGCTGGCCCGGCAGGTGCGGCTTTGGTGGCTGGCTCAGGAATTGCAGGCAAGGGGCATCCGGGGCAGGGCCCTGGCAACTCATCTGGGGCAGCCACCTTTTATAGCGGAAAAGACCGGCAGGGAGGCGGCCACCTTTCCGGCAGGTGCCCTGAAAAATGCCCTTTTGGCACTTTCTGAGGCAGATTACGGCTTGAAGACGGGCCAGGGAGATATTGTGGAGCTGGAGGCGATTATTATCAGCCTGGGCAATCGGGAGGCAGGTACGCTCTGATGAAGGATTTTGGCATATATATACATATCCCCTTCTGCCGCCAGAAGTGCTTTTACTGCGATTTTCCTTCTTTTGCCGGGAAGGAAAGGATGATAGGGCCTTATCTGGAGGCCCTGGAGCAGGAATTGGGCCAGGTGAGGCAGAAGCTGTGGGATAGGGGCGAGGCGGTATTTGGCAGTGATGAGAAACTGGCGCCGAGAACGCTGTACATCGGGGGCGGAACGCCAACGGTTTTGGAGACCGTAGCTCTACCAGATGTGTTTTATCTCCTGCAAAAGCATATCGATGTGGAACATGCCGGGGAGATTACTATAGAGGCAAATCCCGGCACTGTGGACGGGGAAAAGCTGCGGCTGCTGCGCGGCTTTGGCATCAATAGGCTCAGCCTGGGGGTGCAGTCCTTTGATGATGGCTGCCTGAAGGCTATCGGGCGCATCCACAGCGGCCAGGAGGCGGCCGAGGCAGTGGCGGAGGCGCAGGATGCAGGCTTTAGCAATATCAGCTTGGATTTGATGTACGGCCTGCCGGGGCAGGACATGGCAATACTGGGTGAGTCGGTGGCAACAGCCCTGGCCATGGGGGTGCAGCATATCTCTATCTACGGCTTGCAGCTGGAGGAAGGGACGGCATTTGATAAGATGCAGCAGCAGGGGCGGCTGCTGCTGCCCTCTGATGAATTGACAGAGGAGATGTATGATTACATTACTGCCTGCCTGCCGGGACAGGGGTATCATCGCTACGAGATTTCCAATTTTGCCCTGCCGGGCTATGAAAGCAGGCACAACCTTGCCTACTGGCAGGATTTGCCCTACCTAGGCTTCGGCTCCGGTGCCCACAGCTACTGGGGGGATTGCCGCTATCAGAATCCTGCCCGCATAGAGGTCTACATGGAGGAAGTCTTTCAGGGCAATGCCATGTGCCATGTGGAGGAAAAGGTGACGGAAAAGGCACATATGGAGGAGTTCTGCTTCCTGGCCCTGCGCACGGCAGCCGGCATCCCCCTCAGGAGATTTGCAGCTGTTTTTGGCAGGGATGTGCATGAGCTTTATGGCAAACAAATTCGCAGGCTGGTGGAAAAGGGGCTGCTGCTGGAGGACAGGGAGCGGATATATCTGTCCCCTCTGGGCATGAAGTACGGCAATCAGGTTTTTGCGGAGTTTTTGCTGGAGGATGATTGTGATCTCTATTGAAAAAAATTTGGCTTGGGAAATCCCTGGGGCAATATGGCAGAGTAAAATTGTGTTGGGAGAAGGAAAATTTTTATTTTGACTTATTGACATTTTGACAAATAAGCGGTATATTATGTTCATGAGTTAGCACTCACTGGATTTGAGTGCTAACAAGAGGAGGGGTGCAAATGCTGGATGAAAGAAAGCAGCGTATCCTTCAGGCTGTCATTCAGGATTATATATCCTCGGCGGAGCCTGTGGGCTCCAGGACACTGGCGAGAAAGTATGATTTGGGCGTAAGCCCTGCCACCATCAGGAATGAGATGGCTGACCTGGAAATGCTAGGGTATCTGGAGCACATACATACATCCTCCGGCAGGGTGCCTTCCTCCAAGGGATACCGGCTCTACGTTGACTCGCTGCTGCCGGTACAGCCTATGACTGATGCAGAGAAGGCCATGATTGACAAGTGGTACAAGGCCAAGGTGCAGCAGCTGGATCAGGTTTTTCAGGAGACAGCGAAGATTATTTCCAAGCTGACCAGGAATGTGTCACTGGTGCTGGCACCGCAGATTTCCAAGGCGGCGTTCCGCTGCATGCAGTTCCTGCCGCTGGATGACCATCGGGTGATTGCGGTGCTGATGACGGATGCAGGCTTTGTGGAGAACCGCATCATGGAGATGCCTGCCGGCAGCTCCTTTGAGGATTTCCAGCGGATGGCGAAGGTCATCAACGGCTGCCTGGCCGGGCATACCCTGGGAGCTATCCAGAATGGGAGCCTGAAGCAGATTGAGGCTGAGATTGGCGATAACGGCCTGTACGAGTCCGCCATGACCTTGATTGACAAGGCACTGAACTCGCAGCGCAAGGAGCGGCTTTACCTGGGCGGCACCACGGAGATGATGGAGCAGCCGGAGTTCCACAATGTGGATAAGGTGAAGGAGCTGCTCATCATGCTGGAGAAGGACCAGCTGATGAAGGATATTTTGAAGGCTCATCTGGGAGATGGGCTGACTGTCACTATCGGACAGGAGAATGAGTACAGCGGCATCAAGGATTGCAGCATCATCACTGCCACCTACCATCTGGATGGGGAGCTTTTGGGCTCCATGGCAGTGCTGGGGCCTACCCGTATGGAATACGGGCGCACCATGTCCCTGCTGAACTACATGAACAATAACCTGACCGAGGTAATCAAGAGATTGCACTGGTAGGACGTTTCTTAAATGGCTTCGTCCTATCTACAATATATAAAGAGGTGAAAAGGTAATGCCTTTAGAAAATGAGGAAATCAAGGATACTGCCGAAGGTACCGGGACTCAGGCTGAGAATGCTGCCGGTGCTGAGGAGGCGGCTGCAAGCCAGGAGGCTCAGGTGGCAGCTGAGGCGGCTGCCGGGGCTGAAGCCCAGGCGGAGGCAGGGGATGAGGAAGCTGCGGCTGAAGCCGGAGCTGAACAGGATCCTGCTGCTGAGGCTGAGGCACTGAAGGTGCAGCTGGCCGAGGGTGCGGAGCGCATGAAGCGCCTGCAGGCAGATTTTGAGAATTTCCGCCGCCGTACCCGTCAGGAAAAAGAGGAATTGTCCAATATGGTGGTGCAGGACTTCATCAAGGAGCTGCTGCCGATGCTGGACAACTTCGACCGCGCCATGGCTGCGGAGGCAACTGATGCCGCCAAGTTCCAGCAGGGCGTGGAGATGATTTACAACCAGCTGACAGAAATTCTGAAAAACAGGGGCATGGAGCTGATTGACACCAAGGATGCCAAGTTTGACCCGAATTTCCATCAGGCAGTAATGCGGGTGGAAAATCCTGATTTGGAGGATGAGGCCATTGCCATGGAGCTGCAGAAGGGCTACATGGTGAAGGGCAAGGTCATCCGCCCGTCCATGGTGCAGGTTGTGGCAAACAGCTAGCGGCAAGGCATTGGCATAAAAGCCGGTGTGCCCTGTGGCAGCTGGCAGGTATGATTTGATAATTTGCAGATATACTTAAAGGCACAAGGCGTGCCGATTGATTTTAAGGAGGAAATAGATTATGTCTAAGGTAATTGGTATTGACCTGGGTACTACCAACTCTGTAGTATCCGTTATGGAAGGCGGCGAGCCTACAGTAATCACTAATCCTGAGGGCAGCAGGATTACCCCGTCCGTTGTGGGCTTCACCAAGACCGGCGAGCGCCTGGTAGGCCAGCTGGCAAAGCGCCAGGCTGTGTCCAACCCTGACCGCACCATCGCTTCCATCAAGCGTCACATGGGTGAAAAGAGCTACACTGTATCTATTGATGGCAAGAGCTACACTCCGCCTGAGATTTCTGCTATGATTTTGCAGAAGCTGAAGGCTGATGCAGAGGCTTATCTGGGCGAGAAGGTTGACAAGGCAGTTATTACTGTTCCTGCTTACTTCAACGACAGCCAGCGCCAGGCTACCAAGGATGCAGGCCAGATTGCAGGCCTTGAGGTGCTCCGCATCATCAACGAGCCGACTGCTGCTGCTTTGGCTTATGGCATTGACAAGGATGAGACTCAGACTGTATTGGTATTTGACCTGGGCGGCGGTACCTTCGATGTATCCATCATGGACATTGAGGATGGCGTATTCGAGGTTCGTGCTACCAACGGTGATACCCATCTGGGCGGCGACGACTTCGACCATGCAGTAATGCAGTGGATTGTGGATGAGTTCAAGAAGGAAAACGGCATTGACCTGTCCGCAGACAAGATGAGCGCACAGCGCGTTATTGAGGCAGCTGAGAAGGCCAAGATTGAGCTTTCCAACATGGTATCCACCAACATCAACCTGCCGTTCATCACTGCTGATGCTTCCGGCCCTAAGCATCTGGATCTGACTCTTACCCGTGCCAAGTTCGATGAGCTGACTGCTGAACTGGTAGAGCGCACCATGATTCCTACCCGCAAGGCTATGGAGGATGCAGGCGTATCCGGCAGCGACATTACCAAGGTCCTGATGGTAGGCGGTTCTTCCCGTATTCCTGCTGTTCAGGAAGCTGTCCGCAAGTATCTTGGCAAGGAGCCGCATCGTGGCATCAACCCTGATGAGTGCGTATCCGTAGGTGCTGCTATTCAGGGCGGTATCCTGTCCGGCGATGAGACCAACACCAAGGATGTTGTTCTGCTGGATGTTACCCCTCTGTCCCTGGGCATTGAGACCCTGGGCGGTGTCTGCACCAAGATTATCGAGCGCAACACCACCATCCCTACTTCCAAGAGCCAGGTATTCTCCACTGCTGCTGACAACCAGCCGGCTGTTGAGATTCATGTATTGCAGGGTGAGCGCGAGATGGCTGCCGGCAACAAGACTCTGGGCCGTTTCAGCCTGACCGATATTCCGCCAGCTCCGCGTGGCGTGCCTCAAATTGAGGTTACTTTCGATATCGATTCCAACGGTATCGTGCATGTATCTGCCAAGGATCTGGGTACCGGCAAGTCCCAGAATATCACTATCCAGTCCGACAGCGGCATGAGCAAGGAAGATATTGACCGCATGGTTAAGGAGGCCGAGGCTCACGCAGCAGAGGACAAGGCTCAGAAGGAAGGCATTGAGATTCGCAACAATGCTGATTCTATGGTTTACCAGGCTGAGAAGCTCATCAAGGAGATGGGTGATAAGGCTGATGCAGCACAGGTTGACAAGGCAAAGGCAGCTATCGAGAAGGTTAAGGAGGCCCTCAAGGGCAATGATACCGATGCCATCAAGGCAGCTACCGAGGCACTGCAGGAGCCTCTCCACGCCATCAGTGCCGCCGCTTACCAGCAGGCACAGCAGGCTCAGCAGGCAGCAGGCGCCCAGCAGGATGCAGGTGCCCAGCAGTCCGCCGGCAAGAAGGATGACGATGTAATCGATGCAGAGTTTACTGAAAGCAAATAATTAGCTGAAATCTGTATGGGCTGCTGCCCGCGTGTGGTCTATCTAGTCACTGCACCAAGGTGGCAGCTCATATTTTCGTGTGATAGTAAGTCAGGTAAAGGTGAGATAAATGAGCGACAAGCGTGATTATTATGAGGTCCTGGGCTTAAAAAAGGGAGCCTCTGATGATGAAATCAAGAAAGCCTATCGCAAGATGGCGATTAAATATCACCCTGACCGCAATCTGGACAACAAGGAAGAAGCCGAAGCCCACATGAAGGAAATCAATGAGGCTTATGATGTGCTGAAGGACCCTCAGAAGAAGGCCCAGTATGACCAGTTCGGCCATGATGCTTTCACTGCCGGTGGCGGCGGTGGCGGTGCAGGGGGCTTTGGCGGCTTCGGCGGTTTTGGCGGTGGCGGCTTCAGCGGCGGCTTTGGTGATTTTGGCGATATTTTCGATACCTTCTTCGGGGGCGGCGGCCGCAGCCAGGCCCGCAGGAACGGCCCGGAGCAGGGGGCGGATTTGCGCATGGATATTGAGCTGACCTTCGAAGAGGCGGCTTTTGGCCTGGAGAAGGAACTGAAGGTTCCACGCATGGAGAATTGTACGGCCTGCGGCGGCACTGGTGCAGCCAAGGGCACATCCCCTGAGGACTGCTCCAACTGCCACGGCACCGGCCAGGTGCAGTCATACGCCAATACGCCGTTCGGGCGCATGGTGAACTCCCATGTCTGCGAACGCTGCGGCGGCTCCGGCAAGATTATCAAGACGCCGTGCAAGGAATGTGGCGGCCGTGGCCAGAAGAAGGTCAACAAGACTATCAAGGTGAAGATTCCTGCAGGTATTGATGAGGGGCAGCGCATCCGCGTTTCCGGCGGCGGCCAGGCAGGCAAGCGGGGCGGCCCTAGCGGCGACCTGTATGTATACGTGTACATCAAGCAGCATGAGCTGTTCACCCGTGAAGGGTATGATGTGCTGTGCGAAGTGCCTGTTACCTTTGTACAGGCTGCCCTGGGCGATACCATCGAGGTGCCTACCATCCACGGCAAGGTGGAGATGAAGGTGGCTGCCGGTACCCAGTCCGGCACGGTGATGCGCCTCCGGGGCAAGGGCATCCCGATGCTCCGCAGGAATGGCAACGGCGACCAGCATGTACGCATCAAGGTGCTGACGCCGCAGAAGCTGTCCTCCAGGCAGAAGGAACTCTTGAAGGAGTTTGCTGACCTCAGCGGCAACAAGGTAAATCCTGAGCAGGAAAGCTTTTTCAGCAAAGTGAAGAAGGCTTTCAAAGGAGAATAAAATTTCAGTTTATCGTAGTGCTTGTTTGTAACTACGAGCATATACTGACTGAAATAGTTTGGTAGTTTGTGGACTCTGTTCAGACTAAAAATGGGCTGAGCGGGACAGCTACCCATAGAAAACACGCTTGCGCTCCTAGTTGTGCCTCGCGTTACTAACATTCATCTATCGCCTGCGGCTCTGATGAATGAAGTAACGAGGCACAACAA
>JALFXV010000103.1 GCA_022786545.1 Selenomonadaceae bacterium | reverse complement strand
ACATCTACTGGCGGATATATCACTTCAGCCTCACGTCCATATACTTTCTTAATACGCCTGGCAATAAACTTGGAATCTGCCACAAAATAATCAACGCCATTGGCCGTCCTGTAATCCCATAGCCTTATGTAATGAAGAATTATTTTTGCCAGCCAGCTTTTAAAGCCCTTATTCAGTCCTGCCTCATTAAGATATTGGAACTGCAAATCCCAGGCATATCTTACAGGAGAAAAAATATATGCCACATGCACCTGGTTAGGCCCGGTAATAACACCTTTGGCCATAGCTGAGGATGTGGAAATCACCAAATCATAGCCGGTCACATCCAGCTGTTCAATAGCCAGAGGCATTAGTGGAAGATAGGAACGATATTTTTTTCTGGCAAATGGCATGTTCTGCAAAAACGATGTAGTTGCCTTCTTGCCCAGCAAAAAGCCCCGCTGTTCCTCTGGCACAAAATCTATCAGTGAAAAAATATCTGCCTCTGGATAAAGCTTCAATATCTGCTCTATTACTCTTTCCGCACCGGCATAGACAACTAACCAGTCACAAACCACTGCTACCTTCATCAAATCACTTCCTATATATATCACGCCAATATGTCAGCACATTCTGCAAGCCCATGCGATACTCATAGACCGGCTGCCAACCAGTTGCTTTGTTTAATTTCGTATTATCACCGATAAAGTACTTTACTTCCGCAGGACGGAACTTATCCTCATCAACGGCTACCCTGATTTCACATTCTGCCAGGGACAGCATGTCATGCAGTGCATCCCTGATAGAAATAGCGTTGCCGGAGCACACATTATAAATGCCGCCGTCTGCATCGCTTTCCAGCAGGGCTGCATAAGCCCTCACCACATCATCCACATAGGTAAAATCCCTGGCGGCACTAATATCCCCCACCTTAATCACAGGGACAGCCAGGCCACATTCAATGGCAGCTATCTGACTGGCAAAATCTGCAATCACAAAGCCTTTTGCCTGACCAGGGCCATAATGGTTGAAGGAACGGGTACTTATCACCTTCATGCCGTATTTCCTGCCAAACTGGCAAATCATCTGCTCTGCACTATACTTGCTGATTGAATACGGATTTTGGGGCCTGCACGGCATTTCTTCCGTAAGCGGCAATCCTGCCTTTGCCGTCAGGCCATATTCATCGCTTGAACCGATGTTGATAAACCTTCCCTGCGGATTGACAGCATAAAAAGCTTGCAGCACATTTAGGGCACCATGAATATTCACATCAACCGTCAGCCCCGGCTTCTGCCATGAAACAGGGACGTTGCTGATAGCGGCCAAATGAATGACGGCATCCGGAAACTCTTCCCTCATGACCTCATTTAGCACATCACTATCCAGAATATTTACGATATGAGTTTTTATGTGCATCGCTTTTAAAAATGCACCATTGTTGATGCCAATAGCTACCACATCATGCTTGCGGTGCAGCAGGAAACGTATAAGATGTTCACCTACAAACCCGCCTGCACCAGTTACCAATACCTTCATGCCTGCAACCTTTCACTAAAACAGCTTCCCGTACATTTATCTTGCCTGGACAAGTTCCTTCTCAACCCGTCTTATATCTGCATCCACCATCATGTTGATCAATTCCTCCAAAGAAGTCTTAGCCGTCCAGCCCAGCTTTTCCTTGGCCTTGGCCGGGTCACCCAGCAGCAGGTCAACCTCGGCAGGACGATAAAAACGCGGGTCGATAACAACGTATTTTTCATAATCCAGCCCCACGTGCTCAAAGGCAATCCTGCACATATCGCGCACAGTTGTGGTACGGCCTGTAGCAACCACATAAACATCAGGATTTTCCTGCTGCAGCATCAGCCACATGGCTTCTACATAATCACCGGCAAAGCCCCAGTCACGTTTGGCATCAATATTGCCAAGGTGCAAGTCTTTCTGAACGCCCAGCTTGATTCGTGCCACTGCATCAGTCACCTTTCTGGTCACAAACTCGATACCGCGCAAAGGCGATTCATGATTGAATAAAATACCGCAGCAGCCAAAAATATCATAGCTTTCCCTGTAGTTAATAGTAGACCAGTGGGCAAAAAGCTTGGCTACGCCATAAGGGCTCCGGGGATGAAACGGGGTAGCTTCCGACTGCAGGGGATATTCCGGCATGCCGCCAAACATCTCAGATGTAGATGCCTGATAAAACTTAATCTTAGGATTTACAATGCGGATTGCCTCAAGGCAATTCAGCGCCCCCAAGCCTGTAGACTGCGCTGTAAGCTGCGGCTGCTTCCAGGAGGTTCCCACGAAGCTTTGCGCTCCCAGATTATAAAATTCGTCAGGTTTTGCCTCTTCGACAGCACGTATGATGGATGTAACATCTGTCAAATCCCCTTCCAGAAGCTCAACCTTATCCAAAATATCAAGGTATTCCAACCGCCATGTAGTGGCAGTAGCCCTTCTAGCCAGCAGGCCATAGACCTTATATCCCTTATCTAGCAAAAGCTGTGCCAGATAGGCACCATCCTGACCGGTGATTCCAGTAATCAAAGCTGTTTTCATAAAATATATCTCCTA
>JALFXV010000090.1 GCA_022786545.1 Selenomonadaceae bacterium | reverse complement strand
TTATAAAGTCAACCGCCCATAAAATTATCTGCTAACAGTTACAATCCTGCGACAGCTCCCCCACTTACTTATCAGCAATCCCTTATATTTTGCCATCGCAACATAATGATACTTTACGAGCAAGCCTGAAATAGGGGGGCTAGGAGCTGACGAAGCCTGATACTGCCAACAACTATGCAAAGCAACCTGCTATTATAAGCAGAGTTGTTTGCACTGTACGTTTATACAGCGGTTGGCAGTTGCAAGTTTCGTCAGCTTCCCGGCCCCCCTTTTCAGGCTTGCTCGTAAAGCTGTATGCACCACTATGGTAACATATAGCAAGTGGTGTTTTATCATTTTGTTTATATCTGTTCAGACGAAAGAAAGGGATGAGTGAGGACAGTACCCATAGAAAACCTTTGTTGTACCTCGGTGCTTAGCGGGTGATATGCCGGTGGCATATCACCCAGCACAAGACAACTGCGATGCGTTGTCTTGTGCTGCGACCTTGCAAGCCGTAGGCGCAGCAAGAGCTTAGCATCCGCTAGGTACAACTAGGAGCGAGAGCGTGTTTTCTATGGGTAGCTGTCCCGCTCAGCCCATTTTTTGTCTGAACAGAGTGCAGGAACCAACAAAACTCATCCGTTAATGTTCCAAAAGCCTCATACATTCACAACGATAAAATGAAATTTCCCAATATTGTAGTCGATATTATATGTGTATACATTTTCTTGAAGGATGTAAAGCGTTTATGGATAAAGCAGGAAAAAAAGTTGTTTTGATTACTGGCGGCACATCAGGTATCGGGCTGGCGGCGGCAGAGCTGTTTTTGCAGGCTGGCTGGCAGGTGGCTGTCATGGGCAGGGATGCCGGCAGGGGGCAGGAGGCTCTTGATTATCTCAAAAAAAATGCCGGAAATATCGGAAATGCAGCGTACCTGCAGGGCGATGTATCCTGCACGGAGGACTGCCGCCGGGCAGTGGCTGAAACAGCCGGGCGGTTTGGCAGGCTGGACGCCCTGATAAACTCGGCAGGCATTTATTTTGAGCGTGCCATTGAGGATGTGGAGGAAGCGGCCTTTGACAGGATGCTGTCCGTCAACCTCAAGGGGACGTATTTCATGACAAAATACGCCGTAGAGATTATGAAAAAGCAGGGCAGGGGCTGCATCGTCAATGTGTCCTCGGATGCTGGCCTGCAGGGCAACATGCTGTGCAGCACCTACTGTGCCTCCAAGGGGGCTGTGAACATGTTCACTAAGGCGATGGCGCTGGAGCTGGGGCCTTTTGGCATCCGCATCAATGCCGTCTGCCCTGGAGATGTGCTGACCCCCCTGACGGAAGCGCAGCTATTGCAATACCCGGACAGGGAGCAGGCACTGGGGGAGATGGGCAGCGTCTATCCCCTGGGACGCATCGCCTCCCCGGAGGAAGTGGCGGCTGTGATAAAATTCCTTTGCAGCCGGGAAGCGGGCTTCGTCAACGGCGCCCTGTGGAGCATTGACGGGGGGCTGACCTGAAAGCCGGCAGCCGTGGCAATCTGGACATAGCTGATTTTAGCGATTTTCTGGTTGATGAATTGGCGTAAAATGTGATAAAATTTAGTTTAAAGTAATTGTAATTTTCGTTCAGGCCATGCTCCGGCAGCCGGGCACGACATGCAAGGCAGCGGCAGGCAGGACAGTGGCAGCCGGGCAGCAGCGTGCAGGCAGTCCAAGGCCAGGGCGGCGAAAGGTAAGGCAGAGGTGCAGGTATGGGAAAAAGGTTTTTGCTGGTTACGGCATCCATTGGCTCAGGCCATGAAAAGGCCGCCAGTGCTATTGCCGAGGGCATCAAGGCGCATTTTCCCGATGCCGTGATAGACATAGTTGATTTCATGCGCTGGGATACTTCCTTTATCAATGCCTTCATGAAAAGCTGTTACCTGAAAATGCTGGCCCTGGTGCCCAATCTTTACGAGTTCATGTACCGCTTCACCGATGGCAACCGGAAGGGGGGCTTCATCCAGCTTTTGATGGCCTATGCCATGTCCCGTTCCATCAAGAGGCTGATAGGAAAGTACAGCCCTGATGTGATTATCTGCACCCATCCCTTTCCGGCGGAAGCTGTGTCCCATCTGGGGGAGGGCTGGCGGCAGCGGTTTGTGTCTGCGGCGGTGATTACGGATTACTCAGTGCATCGCATGTGGATTTGTCCCAATATGGACCTGTATTTCGTAGGCTGCGATTTTATGAAAAAGCAGCTGATTGCCGATGGCATCCGCCAGGATACCATCCATGTGACGGGAATACCCGTGAGCAGGGCCTTTCATCAGGACTGGGACAGGGCCTCATGCAGGCAGGCGGCGGGCCTGTCCCAGGATTTGCCCGTGGTGCTCCTGATGGGGGGCGGCCTGGGTCTGGGACACATTACGGCTGCCCTGGAGCAGCTGGAAAAGCTGGACACGAAGCTGCAGCTCCTGGTGGCTGCAGGCAGGAATAGTGAACTGAAGGCACAGGCTGAGAGGTTTGGGGGAACCTCCCATCACTGCGTTCATGTCTATGGCTATACTGACCAGGTATGCCAGCTGATGGGGGCGTCAGATATCCTGGTGACCAAGCCGGGGGCGCTTACCCTGACGGAGGCGATGGCTATGGGGCTGCCGATGGTGCTGCATGAGCCCATACCGGGGCCGGAGACTGATAATGCCAGGTATATGTCCGGCTGCGGGGCTGCTGTGTGGCTCCATGCCGGGGACAATCTGGCCTGGGTTAT
This sequence comes from Selenomonadaceae bacterium, assembly GCA_022786545.1. Taxonomy (GTDB): domain Bacteria; phylum Bacillota; class Negativicutes; order Selenomonadales; family Selenomonadaceae; genus Anaerovibrio. The sequence goes on along the minus strand of JALFXV010000090.1, from coordinate 22,391 downwards.
CAGGGATTTGCTGGCAGAGCCTCATGCGCTATCCGATATGTCCCTGGCGGCACGCCGCCAGGGGAGGGCAGGCACGGTACAGGATATTGCCAGGGTGATAGAGGGATTGCTTTAAGTTTTTGAACATTTCATAAAATGAAAAATAGGCGGAGTGAGGCAGGGTGGCAGTAAGTAAGCTGGAAAAAGGAAATGATGGCAGGTTTGCCTGTCCTGAATGTAGTCAGGGACTGGAATACTTGTCAGGAGGCCAGGTCCGGGTGGTCGATGGCAAGGTTGATTATGATAATGTAAAGCCCAAGTATATCTGCCGCAAATGCGGAAAATATTACCGGGAGCTTTTGAACACAGGCTATTATGACGTGTTTTTCCTGATGCCTGATGATTTGGCGGCATTGGACAAGGAACAGGCGGCAGAGGCGGCTAAAAAAGCTGCGGAGCAGAAGCAAAAGAAGAGCTTCGCCGGCAGCCCGGTGACAGCCCTCATGACCAATGCCCAGGGGGGCTATGACTGCCCTGAGTGCGGCAAGGGCATGGTGCACAGCGAGGGCGGCGCCGTGCGTGTCGTCAATGGCAGGGTGGACTATGAGAATGTGAAGCCCAGATATATCTGCTATAACTGCGGCATTTTTTATCGGGAGCTGTTGCGTTCCGGGCTGTACGAGCGGTTTGAGCTGCCGGAGGATGAGAAGACGCCGCCGCCCCCAAAGCCACAGCCTAAGCGCAGGATAAAGTCCACCGGGGAGCTGGCGCCCATGCAGCTGAGGCGGGACGCCAATGGCCGCTGCGAATGTCCTCGCTGCGGCGCCGCCATGCGTTTTCTGGAGCCGGGAGCCGTGAAGATTGTGAATGGCAGGGCGGATATGTCCGATACAGTGGCACGCTTCAAGTGCGATGAGTGCGATTCTTTGTACCGGCGGATTGCTACTACCAATTATTTCCAGTGGAGTGAAAAGTAGGGGAAGCAGGCAAGGAACTTAGGGAAATTAAGAAAAATCAGGAAACAAGGAAATTTGGGATACGTTAAGCGGGGAGACTTTAGGTGTGGAAGACAAAGCAAGGGAAAATTCAAATGAAAAAGCAAAGGCAGGGAGCGGCAAGGGCTTCAACTGGTTTGCCCTGCTGCTGGCGGTAATCGTGGGATATTCCGGCTGGATTCTGGCGGACCAGCAAATGACGCTGGGGGCCCTGGACGATGATATGACTGCCGCCAGGGAAAGGCTGCAGGCGGCCCGTACAGAGAACCAGCAGCTGAAGGATGAGAATACCCAGCTGCAGGACGAGGCGTATATTGAGAAGCTGGCCCGGGAAGAGCTGGGCATGACGCGCAAGGGTGAGATGCCATACATCTATGCCGATAATAAATAATTGACACTGTGCCCTCTGTAAGGGTATAATGACGATTAAGTTAGATTTTTTGAGGAGGAAATGTTTTGTCCATTGAAGTTGGGAGTATTGTAGAGGGTGTAGTCAGCGGCATTACCAATTTTGGCGCGTTTATCAACCTGCCGGAGAACAAGGTGGGGCTGGTGCATATTTCAGAGGTGGCTGATGTCTATGTCAAGGATGTCAAGGACTTTCTGAAGGAGCAGGACAAGGTAAAGGTAAAGGTTCTGTCTATTGATGAAAAGGGGAAAATCGGGCTTTCCGTGAAGCAGGCCCAGGCCAAGAAGCCTGAGGAACAGCCTCAGCGCGAGCAGAGGGGCTTTGCACCGCGCCAGCAGCACGAGGGCGGCGGATTCCAGCGGGGCGAGGGCTTCCGCAGCGGAGGGGGCGATTTCCGCCGGGGCGGTTCCCGTTTTGGCAATGCAGGCACCAACGCTTCCTTTGAGGATAAGCTGTCCAGGTTCCTGAAGGACAGCGATGAGAGGCTGACGGACCTCAGCCGCAAGACGGACAGCAAGCGCGGCGGCAGAGGCGGCGGACGCAGAAGATAATTTTGGCAATTATAACATGATTATGCAGGGAAGCACCTTTCGGGGGTGCTTCTTTTTCGTGGCAGTGATTATTCTTCCCAATCGTGGAAGGATGGGCAAAAAAATACAGGAAAGATGATTTGTGATGGACTTATTGAAGTGCTTTGAGAAAAACTGGCAGGAAAATATCGCCCTGCCGGAGGGGACGCTGGTGCTGGCGGCCTGCTCCGGGGGCATCGATTCCCTTGCCATGCTGGATATGCTGGACATGCTGCAGGAGGTGCTGGGCATCAGGGTGGCGGCAGCCCATTTTGAGCATGGCATCAGGGGGCAGGCATCCCTGGAGGATGCTGATTTCGTCCGGGAGTTTTGCGGTGCCAGGGGCATTGAGTTCTACGGGGAGTCGGCTGATGTGCCCGGGGAGGCTGCCAGGGCAGGGGAATCCCTGGAAACGGCGGCCAGGCGGCTCAGGTACGCTTTTTTGCGGCGGATTGCCGGCCTGCTTTCCGAAAAATACGGCATAGGTGAAATACAGGCAACCCAGGAAAATCAGGAAAAGCAGGGCAGGGTGGTGATTGCCACCGCCCATCACCGGGATGACCAGGCGGAAACAGTCCTGATGCACCTGCTCCGGGGCACGGGGCTCCGGGGGCTGGGAGGCATCCGGTGCTGCCAGGGGGATTTGGTGCGCCCCCTGCTTTTTGCCAGCAAAAGGGATTTATCTGAATACTGCCGTCAGCGCAGCCTGTGCCCGCGGCATGATGCCACCAATGATGAGGCGGACTGCCTCAGGAACAGGCTGCGGCTGGAGCTTCTGCCCCTGCTCACCAGGGAGTACAACCCGGCCCTGGGGGACGCCCTCTGCCAGCTGGCGGACCTTGCCCAGGCGGATGAGGATTATCTCCGGCAGGGGGCGGAAAAGGCATGGCTGGAACTGGCCATCAGGGCAGGCCGGGAAGCAGGCACAGGGCAGCCGGGCTATAGGGGGGAAGGCTTCGGCTTTGCTTTAGGAAAATTCCTGGCTAAGCCCCTGGCCATGCAGCGGCGGCTGGTGCAGCAGGCGGCATTTGAGGTGAGGGGCTGCCAGCTTTCCTATGTGCAGGTGCAGGCGGTGCTGCAGCTGGCCCGGAGGGGCAGGACAGGCACAAGCATACAGCTTTCTTGCGGGTTTTTGGCGGAAATTTCCTATAATTTTTTGTATATAGTAAAAAAGACCATTCCATTTTCAGAAAATCATGGTAAAATGAATACCGTGGGGGGGTTTGAGAAGATTTCCCTGCGTGTGCCGGGAACTACCTGCCTGCCGGACGGCAGCCGCATTGTGGCGGAGCTGGCAGGGGACAGGCGGCAGCTGGCTGCGCTTTTAAGGGGCGCGGCAGGCCATGCAGGAAAAGCAGAAAATGCAGGCGATGCGGATGACGCAGGAAATGCAGGTAATGCAGGAGATGCGGATGAGGCAGGAAGTGCAGATAATGCAGGTCATGGCAGCTGTTTGGCGGTTTACGGCGATTGGGACAAGTGTAATCAGCCTCTGGCTGCCCGTCACAGGCAAAATGGCGACCGGGTCAGCATAGGCAAGGGCCACAAGAAGCTGAAGGATTTTCTGATTGACAGCCGCATACCCAGGCAGCAGCGGGACTCCCTCTGGCTGGTGGCAGATGGCGGCGGTGACGGGGATATCCTGTGGCTGCCGGGCGTCAGGCGGTTTGCCGGGGCTGCTGCCGATGAGGGGACAAGGAGATTTTTTGTTCTCCGCATGATTAATGAGGGATAAAGGAGTAGACAAAAATGTTAAATGACTTGGCAAGGGTGATGTTTGATGAGGCGGCACTGGCTGCCAAATGCCGTGAGATGGGGCAGGAGCTGTCCAGGGACTACGCCGGCAAGGACCTGCTGGCAGTGGGCATCCTGAAGGGCTCCATGATGTTTTTTGCCGACCTGGTGCGCCAGATAAAAGTGCCGCTGTATATTGATTTTATGGCAGCTTCCAGCTACGGCAGCGGTACGGAGACCAGCGGCAGCGTCAAAATCAAGAAGGACCTGGATACGGATATCCGGGGCAGGCACGTGCTGCTGGTAGAGGATATCATTGACTCCGGCGTTACCATGAGCCGCCTGATGGCGGAGCTGGCCAAAAGGGAGCCTGCCAGCATCAGGCTTTGCGCCCTTTTAAGCAAGCCTTCACGCCGCCAGGTGGATGTGCAGATAGATTACTGCGGCTTTGAGGTGCCTGACGAGTTCCTGGTGGGTTACGGCCTTGATTATGCGGAAAAGTATCGCAACCTGCCGGTCATCGGCGTTTTGAAGCGGGAAATTTATTCCTGAGGTTATGCCTGAGGTTATCACATGGAGCCTGCATGATTGCAGAATATGATAATTGGCACTGCAACATCGTAGAATATGATAATTAGTGCTGCAACATTGTAGAATGTGATATTTAATGCTATAATTATTCTCTGTGAGGGCAGCGGGGCTTTTGGCACTGCCGCGGACCCTTGCGGAAGGAGGATGTGGAATTGGATAAATTCATGAAAAATGTAGCATTGTATTTGCTCATTATTTTCGTCGCTATATCTGCTATAGATTATTTTTCCCAGCAACAGCAGCCAAAAATTCAGGAAATGAACTATACTGATTTTATGGCGCAGGTTGACAGCGGCGAGGTGGCCAAGGTTGTCCTGACCGAGAACGTGGTGAAGGGAACATTGGCAGACGGCACGGAGTTCAAGGCCGTCATGCCGGGCTTTCCTTATCAGGAGGAAAACCTGGTGGACAAGCTGCAGGCAAAGAATGTTACAGTAAAGGCGGAAAATCCGCCTGAGCCGCCTTGGTGGTCAACCCTGTTTTCTTCCCTGCTGCCGATTATTCTCTTGGCTGCCCTGTGGTTCTATTTTATGAATCAGACCCAGGGGGGCGGCGGCAAGGTGATGTCCTTTGGCAGGAGCCGCGCCAAGATGAGCGGAGGCGACAAGGTAAAGGTGCATTTTTCCGATGTAGCCGGTGCTGACGAGGCCAAGCAGGAGCTGCAGGAAGTTGTGGAGTTTTTGAAGCAGCCTAAGAAGTTCAACGAGCTGGGGGCCAAGATTCCCAAGGGCGTGCTGCTTTTCGGCCCGCCGGGCACAGGCAAGACCTTGCTGGCCAAGGCAGTAGCCGGTGAGGCCGGGGTGCCTTTCTTCTCCATCAGCGGTTCCGACTTCGTAGAGATGTTCGTGGGCGTGGGCGCTTCCCGTGTCCGTGATTTGTTTGACCAGGCCAAGAAGCATGCCCCGTGCATTGTGTTCATCGATGAGATTGATGCGGTGGGACGCCAGCGCGGTGCAGGCCTGGGGGGTGGCCATGACGAGCGGGAGCAGACCCTGAACCAGATGCTGGTGGAGATGGACGGTTTTGCCGCCAACGAGGGCATCATCATCATCGCCGCCACCAACAGGCCGGATATCCTGGACCCGGCCCTGTTGCGGCCGGGACGCTTTGACCGCCAGATTGTGGTGGACAAGCCGGATGTGAAGGGGCGCCTGGCCATCCTGAAGGTGCATATCAAGGGCAAGCCCATTGCCAAGGATGTGGACCTGGATGTGCTGGCCCGCAGGACGCCGGGCTTTACCGGTGCCGACCTCAGCAACCTGGTGAATGAGGCGGCTCTCCTGGCGGCCCGCCGTAACAAGAAGAGCATCTTCATGTCCGAGCTGGAGGATTCCATCGAGCGCGTTATTGCCGGGCCTGAGCGAAAGTCCAAGGTCATGAGCGACAAGGAGAAGCGGCTGACGGCGTACCATGAGGGCGGCCATACCCTGGTGGGGATGCTGCTGCCGAATGCGGACCCTGTCCACAAGGTAACGATTATCCCTCGCGGCAGGGCCGGGGGCTACACCCTGATGCTGCCTAAGGAGGACCGTTCCTACGCCACCCGGGGTGAGCTTCTGGACAAGCTGAAGACCCTGATGGCAGGCCGCGTGGCTGAGGAAGTGGTGCTGAAGGAAATCAGCACCGGCGCCCAGAACGATATCCAGCGTGCCACCCAGATGGCCCGGAGCATGATTATGGAATACGGCATGAGCAAGCACCTGGGGCCTATTGCCTTTGGGGAGAGCAGCGACCATCAGGTATTTTTGGGCAGGGATTTGAACAATCAGCGGAACTACTCCGAGGAGATTGCCTCGGATATTGACCGGGAGGTCTACAAGCTGATTACCTCCGCTTATGAGGAGTGCCGCATTATCCTGTCCGACAACATCGACAAGCTGCATGCCATCGCCAGCGCCCTGATTGATAAGGAAACACTGGAGGCGGACGAGCTGAAGGAAATCGTGGGCTTTGGCAACGTTACCGAGAAGGAAGACGAGGAGGTCAGGAGCAGGGATGAGGAGGACGATGACAATACCGCCACCCCCTTGCTGATGCCTCTGGAGGAGGAAGCCCCGGCAGCGGTGCAGGAAAAGGTCAGGGAAAAGGAGCCGGTGCCGGTGGATGTCACCAACCCGGAGCCCAACCTGAACACATCCATGAAGGAATGAGCTGCAGAGGGTTGTGAGATGAAAAGGCGGCATTGGTTTTATCCATGCCGCTTTTTGTTTTTTCAAGGAGAGGGGTATATTTATGAGCGAGATTATTCTGGAGTACACGAGGGCAGGCCATGTGGAGAATATCCATCGGGCCGATGTGGTGGCAGTAAACTGCCAGGGGGACATCCTGAAGGAAGCGGGCAACGGCAGGCTGCCTATGTTCTGGCGCAGTGCCGCCAAGCCTTTTCAGGCCCTGGCCTTTGTGAAGAACGGCGGCCTGGAGAAATACGGCCTCACGGACAGGGAGCTGGCCTTTCTGGTATCCTCCCACAGCGGCGAGCCTTTCCATGTGGAGCTGGTCAAGGGCATCCTGGCGAAGCTGGGGCTGACCACCGATGTGCTGAACTGCGGCGCGGCCCGGCCTATGAGCGGCAAGGCCAATGTGGAGCTCATCAAGAAGGGGGAGCGGCCTCAGGCGGTGCATAACGCCTGCTCCGGCAAACATTCCCAGATTCTTGCCCTGTGCCAGATGATGGGGCTGCCGGTGGATGACTACATCAAGCCTGACCACCCGGCCCAGAAGGTGATTTTCCAGCATGTGGCTATGGCATCCTGCATGCCGGAGGACAAGCTGGAAATCGGCATTGACGGCTGCGGCGTGCCGGTATTCTACCTGCCTCTTGACCACATGGCCAGGGCTTATGCCCGCCTGGGCAGCCCTGACAAGGGAGCATGGGGCGAGTACGAGGCTGCGGCAAGGACTATCCGGGATGCTATGGCCGCCCATCCAGATGCCCTGGCAGGCACGGGCCGTATCGATACGGCCATTTCCCAGGTGACTAAGGGCAGGGTAATTGCCAAGATTGGCGCAGATGCAGTGTACTGCATGGCGGTAAAGGATGAGGACATGGGCATCGCCTTCAAGGTGGAGGACGGCGACTACGGCGCCGTAAATCCTGCTGTCATGGCGGTGCTGAAGTACATGGACATCTTGACCAGGGAGGAGTACGACCAGCTTCTTGCCAAGTATCCGCCGGTGCTGAAAAACCACCGGGGCGATGTAATCGGCACCATCGAGTACAAGCTGTAAGCCGTAATTTTTCAGTGTGTAATTGCGTAAGTGCATAGCTGCATGATTGCATAACTGCATAATCGTATAAAAATGTAATCCTATAATGACATGGAGGAGGCGCGTGATGCGTTCCAAAATTCTTGAACTGCTGCGCTCACAGCAGGAGGGCTGCATTTCCGGGGAGGAAATCGCCAGCCGCCTGGGGGTGTCCAGGACGGCTGTCTGGAAGCACATCAAGGAGCTGAAGGCGGCAGGCTACAATATTGAGAGCAGGGCCAGGAGCGGCTACTGCCTGACGGGAACGCCTGACAGGCTGCTGCCGGAGCTGATAACCCACAACCTGCCTACAAAGCTTCTGGGGCAGTCCGTCATCAGCTTTGATGAGGTCAGGTCCACCAATGACGAGGCCAAGAAGGCGGCAGCTGCCGGTGCTGACGAGGGCACTGTAGTGGTCAGCGAGCAGCAGAGCACCGGCAAGGGACGGCTGGAGCGGAGTTTTTTCTGCCCTCGGGGCGGCGTGTGGTTTTCCGTCATCCTCCGTCCGCCATTTTTGCCCCAGGAGGCACCCAAGTGCACCCTGCTGGCGGCGGTGGCGGTGGCAAAAGCCATGCGGGAGCTGGGCCTGGAGGCCGGTATCAAGTGGCCCAACGACATTTACGGCCAGGGGCGCAAGTTGACAGGCATCCTGACGGAGATGAGTGCCGAGATGGACAGGATAAACTATGTGGTAATCGGCACCGGCATCAATGTGAATATCCCGCTGCAGAGCTTCCCGGAGGAGCTGCAGGACAAGGCAGGCTCCATGTCCTATCTATTGGGGCATGAAGTGGACAGGGTAGCCTTTTTGCAGCGGGTGCTGCAGCATATGGAGGCTTTGTATATTGATGTGCTGAAAAACGGCTTTGCAGGGCTTCTGGACCAGTGGCGGCAGTATTCTATCACCTTGGGGCAGGAAATCAACGTGCTGGGGTTGCAGGAGACCTTCGCCGGGGTGGCAAAGGATATTGACGCTGACGGGGCCCTGCTGGTGGAGACGCCTGAGGGCCTGCGCCGGGTACTGGCCGGGGATGTATCCATCCGGCCGAGGAAATAGACGGCTAGGTCAGGCTTGTGCAATAGAGCAGGCCATGTATTAGAGAGATATTTATTTATGTGTGCAGGGCGCGGGGCTGTTTTGCCCCGGGTTCCTGGGCAGGGAAGCAAGATGATTTGGGGGATTTTATGCTCTTAGTAATAGATATTGGCAACAGCAATATTGTCATGGGAACCTATATTGGCAAGAAGCTGCAGCACCATTGGCGTATTTCTACTGACCGCCAGAAAACCAGTGATGAGTACGGATTGCTTTTGGAGGGCATTTTCCGGCATCACAGTTTTGGCATGTCCGATATTGATGCGGTGATTATTTCTTCCGTGGTGCCGCCTCTGGTCATTCCGATGGAGAAGATGTGCGAGCGCTACTTTCATCTGAAGCCGTTGGTGGTGGGGCCTGGCATCAAGACGGGCATCAAGCTGAAATATGAGAATCCGCGGGAAATCGGTGCAGACCGCATCGTGAACGTGGTAGGAGCATACGAGCAGTATGGCGGGCCGCTGATTGTCATCGATATCGGCACGGCCACCACCTTCGATGTGGTGGATACCAACGGCGATTTCCTGGGGGGCGTGATTTCCCCGGGATTGGGAACAGCCGCCGAGGGGCTTTTCCAGCGGGCTGCCAAGCTGCCCCGCATTGAGCTGGTGACTCCCAAGAACATCATCTGCCGCAATACCATCAACGGCATGCAGGCAGGTCTGATTTTTGGCTTTGCCGGGCACATTGACGCCATCGTGCACCGCATCAAGAAGGAATACGGCAGGGAGATGGAAGTGGTGGCCACCGGCGGCTTCGCCAAGATGATTGCCAAGGAATCCACCACCATTGACAGGATTGATTACTTCCTGACCCTGACGGGACTTAGGGCCCTGTATGAGAGGAACCTGTGATGCGGATAGGTGGTTTTGAGTTTGCATATCCTGTGTTTCTGGCACCGATGGCAGGGGTGACGGATACGCCTTACCGGATACTGGCCCGGGAGATGGGCTGCCCCCTGGTCTATTCGGAGATGGTCAGCGACAAGGGCATCAATTACCGCAACGAGCATACCCTGAACATGCTGAAGACGGAGCCTGCGGAACGGCCTATGGCCATGCAGCTTTTTGGGGCGGAGGCGGACAGCGTGGCCAGGGCGGCGGAGTATGTGGCGAGCCTGGGGTGTGCTGACATCCTTGACTTCAACATGGGCTGCCCGGCTCCCAAGGTGGTGAAGAACCATGAGGGCTCCGCCATGCTGAAAAATCCTGAGAATGCCTACAGGGTGCTGAAGGCCCTGGTGGGAGCAGTGGACATGCCGGTGACGGTCAAGATGCGCATCGGCTGGGATGACCGGCATATCAACATCATGGAGATGGCACAGCTGGCCCAGGAGGCCGGGGTGGCCGCCATCGCCATTCACGGCAGGACCCGGGAGCAGTTCTACCGGGACCAGGCGGACTGGGCCATCATCGGCAGGGTGCGTGAAAGCTTGCGGATTCCCGTGATAGCCAACGGCGATATCAGGAACGTGCAGGATTTGGCCAAAATCCGCCAGGTGACAGGCTGCGAGGCAGTGATGGTGGGCAGGGCTGCCCAGGGCAATCCCTGGATTTTCCGCCAGCTGACCGAGTACCTGAAGACAGGGGCCATTCTGCCGGGGCCTACTATTGAGGAGCGGAAGGAAGTCATCATCCGCCACCTGGACATGCTGCTGAAGTTCAAGGGTGATTATATCGGCCCACGGGAAATGCGCAAGCATGCCACCTGGTACACCAAGGGCATCAAGGGCAGCGCGGAGCTTCGCTGCCTCTTTAATCAGGCGGTGTGCCGGGATGATTTTTTGCGCATCCTGGACAGGATGAAATGACAGTAAGAATACAATCGAGGTAATTGTGATGGCAGAGGAAGAGACAGAGACCATGAAAAACAAGGATACTAAGGAAAATCAGGAAAATAAGGCAAAGGCTGTCTGGAACAGCTACAACGAGGCTGAGAAGGAGGCCCTGGCCAGCCTGAACGAAAACTACAAGGCATTTCTCAGCAGATGCAAGACGGAGCGTGAGAGCACGGAGGAGATTGTCCGTCAGGCGCGGGCCAAGGGCTATCGCGACTTGCAGGAGATTATTGACGGCGGTGAAAGCCTGAAGCCGGGGGACAAGGTATATGCCGTCTGCATGAAGAAGGCCGTGGCCATGTTCAATATCGGCACCATGTCTATGGAAAAGGGCATGGCCATCCTGGGAGCCCATATTGATACCTGCCGCCTGGATTTGAAGCAGAAGCCTTTGTATGAAGATGGCGGCATGGCTTATTTTGATACCCACTATTATGGCGGCATCAAGAAATACCAGTGGGTTACTTTGCCCCTGGCCCTTCACGGGGTCGTGGTGAAGAAGGATGGCAGCGTGGTGCAGGTGGTCATCGGCGAGAAAGAGGATGACCCTGTCTTCTGCGTGACGGACCTTTTAATCCACCTTTCCCAGAAGCAGATGGAAAAGAAGGCCACCGTGGTGGTGGAGGGTGAGGACCTGGATGTCCTCATCGGCAGCCATCCGCTGGCGGGCAAGGAAAAAGATGCTGTCAAGGCAGGTATCCTTGAACTTCTGCAGGCGCAGTACGGCATTGAGGAGGATGATTTCATCTCCGCGGAGCTGACGATGGTGCCTGCCGGCAAAGCAAGGGACCTGGGCATTGACCGCAGCATGGTGCTGGCCTACGGCCATGATGACCGGGTATGCGCCTATACATCCCTGGCTGCCATGCTGGAGGTGGACAATGTGGAGCGTACCTCCTGCTGCCTGCTGGTGGACAAGGAAGAAATCGGCAGCGTAGGCGCCAGCGGCATGCAGTCCCGGTTCTTTGAGAATGTAGTGGCAGAAATCCTCCATGCCCTGGGGGGCTACAGCGGCCTTTCCACCCGCCGCTGCCTGGCAAACTCCTACATGCTGTCCTCGGATGTCAGCTCCGCCTTTGACAGCCTCTATGCCAGTGCCTACGACAAGAAGAACTGTGCTTATCTGGGCAAGGGCATGGTGCTGATGAAATTCACCGGCTCCCGGGGCAAGTCCGGCTCCAACGATGCCAGTGCTGAGTACCTGGGCAGGCTCCGGGCCGTGCTGGACAAGCACAAGGTCAGCTTCCAGACAGCGGAGCTGGGCAGGGTTGACCTGGGGGGCGGCGGCACCATCGCCTACATCATGTCCCTCTACGGCATGAATGTCATTGACAGCGGCGTGGCGGTGCTGAGCATGCACGCGCCTTGGGAAGCTGTCAGCAAGGTGGATGTGTACGAGGCCTACAAGGGCTACAAGGCATTTTTGCAGGAAATCTAATGGCCCATTGAATGGGCTGCCGTCCGGCAGCGTACGGAAAATTATTTTGTTGATGTTATTTATTTTCTTGGGGAAAAGTTTTTTCAGAGAAGTGGTTTTATGACGGAATTTTTGATACGGAAATTTGTGCATGATTTTGAGAATGTGAATAATGCCGCGGTGCGGAAGGAATACGGCCTCCTGAGCGGCGGCACGGGCATCTGCGTGAACCTGCTGCTCTGTGGCATGAAGCTGGCGGCAGGCTTTGCCAGCGGCTCTGTGGGCATTATTGGCGACGGCATCAACAACCTTTCCGATGCAGGGAGTTCCGTCGTGACCATGCTGGGGCTGAAGATGTCCGCCAAGCCGGCGGACGAGGAGCACCCCTACGGCCACGGGCGCATCGAGTATATTGCCGCCCTGATTATTGCCGGGATAATCCTCCTGGTGGGCTTCGAGCTCATCAAGACCTCGGTGGGAAAGCTGCTGGAGCCGGAGCCGGTGGAGGTATCGGCTATGGCTATTGCCGTCATGGTGGTTTCGGTGGCGTTCAAGGTATGGCTGGGAGTCTTTAACAGGCAGCTGGGCAGGCGGACGGATTCCCCTGCCTTCAATGCGGTGGCCATAGACAGCATGAGTGACTGCGTGGCTACCTCCGTGGTTATTGCCTGCCTGCTGATTTACTGGTGGACAGGCTATAATCTTGATGGCGCTGCCGGCATCGTGGTGGGCATGTTCATCATGTACAGCGGCTGGGGGGCTGCCAGCGAGACCTTGCAGCCCATCCTGGGCAAGCCGGCTGATCCGGAAATCCTGGGCAGGATTATGGAGATTGCCCTCCGGGACAGGCGAGTGCTGGGGGTGCATGATGTGATGGCCCACAGCTACGGGCCGGGGAATGTCTTTGCCTCCCTGCATATAGAGGTCAACTCTACTATGAAGCTGCTGGAGGCCCATGCCGTTGCCAGCCATCTGGAGCACGCCATCGAGAAGGAATTGGATATTCAGGCCATTGTGCACGTGGACCCTAAGCTGGTGGGCAATCCGGAGTTTGACGCCCTGCTGAAAAATCTTGCAGAGGTGCTGAAGGGCATTGACGGCAGCCTGAGCATGCACGATGTGCATATCTTTCATGGCAGCCGCCTGGTGTTTGATGTGGAGGTGCCTTATAGCTATCCTGTAAGCGATGAGGAGCTTACGGAGCGGATTGTGGCGGCTATGGAAGCCAGGGAGCCTGCCTACAGGGTAGCGGTGAAACTGGACAGGATGTAGGAGCAAAATCCCCTGGGGGCGAGGCCGGAAGAAGTGCTGGCCGGTCTTCTGAACAAGGCAAAAAAAGACTGCCCGTAACTTGTATCGGACAGTCATACAGGGGAATATGGATTAATCTGCCGCCGCAGCCCGGAGGTTCTTGTTGGGTAGCTTGCCGGGGCGGCAGCAGTGGGAGAGCTGTTATTTTACATCCGCCTGCCAGAGGCCGTGCAGGTTGCAGTAAGCAAGAATGCTTTCAATACGCTCACCCTGGTTGAGGGTGAAGGTGGCTTCCGGCGAATTGGCAGGGCAGAGGACTCTTCTGTGGATGCCGTGGTTTGTCTTGAGGACAATCCAGCCGATGAAGTGCTCCGGCACCATAGGATGCGGCACGGAACCGACAGTTACCTTGACAATGCTGCCTATCTGGTTATACACAGGCACATGCTTCTCATGGGAAGCATCTACGGAACATGGCACAAGCTGCTTCATCTTCTGGCCACAGCAGGTCAGTGGTGCACCTGAGTCATTAATCATCTCTACGATGTTGCCGCACTGTTCGCAATAATAATACTTTGGTGTCATGGGATATCACTCCTTCTTCTATCCAGGTGTACGATTATCAGGCTTAAATTATTTTATCCTTGCCTTTCTATGTTTCATAGTATAGCCTATCAGACTGAAAAATATCTGTGCCAGTATGAAAAATACATGTATTTGCACGGAATTTATAGCTGCCTGGGTGAAAATAGTTCCTGCTTCAGTGACAGGAGAAAATACAAGCCGATAAAAAATTTTGCAGAATAAAATGGCAGTGCCTTGCAGGTGCTGCCATTTTATTCTGCTTATTTTAGGGTGGGTTATCCATAAATATTTGCCGTTGCCTTGTCAGCAAAGGCCTTCAGCTCCTTGAGGGAGCACCTGACAGGCGTGTGTTCATAGGCTTGCAGGCGTTTTTGGATAAACTGCGTGTCAATATTGCCGGTACAGAAGAAATCATCCTCTAGGATGCGCTGGTGCAGAGGGATGGTGGTCTTTACTCCTTCTACATGGAACTTCTTCAGGGCACGTTTCATTATCTTGATGGCATCGCCCCGGGTGCGTCCTATGGCTATGACCTTGGCAATCAGGGAGTCATAGTATGGTTCTATGGAAAGGTCTGCCGTAAAGCCGCTGTCAAAGCGTACACCCGGCCCGCCCGGCTCATGCCATTTGGTAATCCTGCCCGGGGAAGGCATGAAGTTATTTTCAGGGTCTTCCGCATTTATGCGGCACTCGATGGCATGGCCGTGCGTGCGGATGTTTTTCTGGGCTATTTCCAGTGGTTCCCCGGCAGCTATTCGTATCTGGGTGCGTACCAAATCAATATTGGTTACGGCTTCGGTAATGCCATGCTCCACCTGCACGCGGGGATTGATTTCCATGAAGTAGAACTGATTATTTGATAAATCCAGCAGAAATTCTACTGTACCGATGTTGGTATAGTGGACGCTTTTGGCAGCCTTGACCGCTAAAAGGCCAACCTCCTGCCGCATGGCATCTGTCAGGGCGATGGATGGAGATTCTTCCAGCAGCTTTTGGTTGCGCCGCTGGATAGAACATTCCCGTTCTCCCAAATGGATGATGGAGCCGTAGTTGTCAGCAACAATCTGTACCTCAATATGGCGTGAACGCTCTATGTAGTGCTCAAAATAAAATTTTATTTTCTCAATGTCGACAATTTGCAGGATTTCCTTAAGCTCAGCAGCGTTGTGGGCAACGAACATGCTCTTGCCGCCACCGCCGGATACAGGCTTTAGGATGACAGGATAGCCGACCTCTTTTGCTGCTTCCAGCGCCATTTCATGGCTGGTAAGAGGCTCGCTGCCCTTTGCCATAGGGATGCCGGAGGGCTCCATAGCAGCCCGTGCTACATCCTTGTCACCGACTTGCCGTATGGTAACAGCAAGAGGACCGATCCAGGCAAGTCCTGCTTTGGCTACCATATCGGCAAAGTCCGCATTTTCTGAGAGAAAGCCATACCCTGGGTGAATGGCATCAGCACCTGTTTCGATGGCGGCATTTATGATAGCCTTCATGTTCAGGTAGCTTTCGCTGGCGTCAGAGGCTCCTATATGGCATGCCAAGTCCGCCAGCTGTACATGCATGGCGTTGGCATCGGCATCTGAGTAGATTCGATATCCATTTCCTGGCAGGCTCGTATAATGCGTACGGCAATTTCACCGCGATTGGCGATGAGGATTCTCTTGAACATAAAACACTCCCCCTAAGATTGACTACTACCCTAACCATAACTTATAGTAATTCTTAATGGAATTATACCCCTATGAATAAATAAAATCAATAGATTCATAAAAAATTCATATACTACTTATCAATTATAGATGAAAAGAATAATTAATAAAATTTATGGGTGTATATATTGCAAAAAAATACCGATAAGACAAGACCGATAATATATGGATTGCGATATAGAATATATAATTTTTATTTATGCTTCATCAGATGCCATATACCTGTTGAGGATAAATCGCTGGAAAATGGCGGCAGAAGGCGACAAGGTGGCAGCCGTATTCCAGGCTATGCCGATAGCCCTTTGGCACAGGGGAAAGGATATGGGCAGGAAAACCAGCTCCGGTGAGGCCAGGGCTGGGATTTTGGGCAGCAGGGCGATGCCAAGGCCTGCCCGTACTAGTCCTGCTACGGAGAAGATGTCGGCTCCCTCGAAGATGATGTCAGGGGAAATGCCTGCCAGTTCACAAAACTGGTCCGAGAGCATCCGCAGGGTAAAGGCGGCTTCCAGCACAATGAAGGGCTCAGAGGCGGCTTCCTGGAGATTTATCTGCTTTTTGTCAGCGAAGGGATGATTTTTCGGTACAGCCAGATAGATTTCCTCTGAGCAGAGATACATCCAGCCGATATGCTCCGCCGGAAGCATGTTGGAGCACAGGCAGAGGTCTGCCTTGCCCTCCTGCAGGCTCTGTCCCAGGCTGGCAGGCGTATCCTGCCTCAGGGAAATGGAGATGCCGGGGTACTGCTCCCGAAAGGCACAGAGCAGCTGCGGCACAAAATAGCTGCCCAAGGACTGGATGAAGGAAAGGCGGATGCTGCCCTTTTCCGGGGTGTCGGCAGCAATCAGGCTGCGCCCTAGTTCCAGCTGCTGCAGGCCTTTTTCCACATACCTGAGGAATTTCCTGCCCTCAGCGGTCAGTTCCAGCTGCTTTTCACTGCGGTCGAAAAGCGGTACGCCCAGCTCTGCTTCCAGCTTGGCTATGGAACGGCTGAGAGCAGGCTGGGAAACGGCAATCGCCTTTGAGGCATTGGTAAAATGTTTGACATGGGCCAGGGTACAAAAGTATTCAAGCTGATGTAATTCCATATGTGATGTCTCCTTTGCGAGAAAAGCCATGGGGCTTTTGTGCTTCATAAAAGCTGGCCTGATTTTGCAGGAACAGCCGGGGATGGTTCAGTAGAAGATTATACGCAGGCAGATGCAAAAAAACAATAGCTGCTGCTATGCAAGTTTTTTATGGGAGGATATACATTTTGGTAATAATCCAGCTATCAGGCAAAGCAGCGTCTTGGGCTGGGGTATGGTACCTGTCTCGCTTGCAGGGGGACGGCGGCAGTTTTTTCATGCACAGGATGTATGGAAAAGCATGTTTTTTATATATTGGACAAATTGCGGCGGCGGGCGTATCCTTTCCTGCGAAAGGAGCGTTAGATATGCGTTACAATGATACAGGTTTTGTAAATGAATTGTCCAAGGAAATGAACATCACGGAGGCTGATGCGGAGTTCATCCTCATGAGCCAGGGCGTTGCGGGGCTGTCCAGACGGCGGAGGCAGGCCCATGAAGAAGCTGATGGGCAGGCACTGGCTTTGCCAGGTGCAGATGCAGGCCATGAAAGCGGCAGGGAAGCAGGGGAAAAACTGTGGACTGCCAATTATATGCTGGATATTGCCATTAATTTTCTGGTCTACGTTGTCCATTACCAGCTGATGCTTTGGTCTACCAGCTATGCCATCAGCGTATGGCACGTGTCCATCAGCACGGCGGGGCTGGCATCGGGAATCTTTATAGTGGGCTCGCTGATGATGCGGCTGCCGGCAGGCAGGTATATAGATTTGGCAGGGCGGCGCAGGATGCTTTTGTGGGGGACATCATCGTATTTCCTGCTGATGCTGCTGTACAGGCTCTGTCCGGATGTTACTTCCTTTATGGCGGTGCGCCTGCTGCAGGGTATGGCCTTTGGTGCCACGTCCACCGCTGCCAGCATTATTGCAGCTTCCCTGATACCCCTGAAGCGGATGGGAAGCGGCATCGGGTATTATACCTTGGGGGTAACTCTGGCATCGGCTGTAGGGCCTTTCTGGGCCCTTAGCTTTATTAATGACGGTGACTTTGGGGCAAGCCTTATCTTTTGCAGTGTCCTGGCACTGATTATCCTGTGCCTGTCCTGGCTGATAAAGGTGCCGGAGCGTGATTTGACCGAGAGGGAACGGGAAGCTTATCATGGTTTTTCCCTGGGGGATTTTATCGCCAAAAGTTCCGTGGCTATTTCTATGATTGCCCTGGTGGGCGGTGTCTGCTACTCGACTGTGCTCAGCTATCTGGGAGAATATGCCGCTGCTAGCGGCATGTCAGAACTGGGGGGAAGGTTTTTCTTCCTGTGCTTTGCGGTAGCTTCCATTCTGAGCCGTCCGCTGATTGGCTGGCTGCTGGACAATCGGGGCGGCAACGTGGTAATTTATCCATCCCTGCTGCTTTTGGCAGGTTCCATGCTGCTGGTGGCTTTTGCTGATGATGATTATGTGCTTCTGGCAGGGGGCGTGCTGCTGGGAATAGGCTATGGCAGCATTACGGCGGCCTGTCATGCCCTTGCTTTGCATTGTTCCCTGTCCCGTAAGATGGGCGTGGCTACATCCACTTATTTTATGCTGCTGGATATGGGAACTGGTGCCGGTCCTTACTGCCTGGGCAGTGCTGTGCCGTTTTTCGGGTTTTCTGCCGTGTACATTATTGCCGCGATTATTGCGGTGCTGGGGTTTGGCGGCTACTTCCTGTCTATGGGGCGTTTCCACCGCTTTTCGATTGAGAGGCTGAACAGGGAACGTGCCATCAAGAAGCGGACGGCCATAAACGCGGCTCATGCCTGAAGGTGTATACAAAATATTTTTTTAGCGGGGTTGACACATTTTTTATTCGGTGCTAATATAAGACTCGTAAGTTAGAAATTTGTTGAACCTATGGTGCTCTTGGGGGCAGTTGCATAGGGCTTGAACTTGAAGAACTGAATATGGATTGGAACAGGTGCCTATATGCCCGGTGTAGATTCGGGGCATAGGCCTAACAAGAGAAGCCGGTTGAAGTCCGGCGCGGTCCCGCCACTGTAGCAGGGAGCAAGACCACATGTATGTCACTGGAGCAATCTGGGAAGGCGTGGTTGAGCGATGATCTGGAGCCAGGAGAACTGCCTGTTTAGCAATCACCGTTAGACCTGCGAGTGATGGGAAGGGGATTTTTTACAACTATGTGCATGAATCCTGGCGTTTGGTCAGGATTTTTTTGTGGCATATTTGGGCTGGTATTTGTTGTACCAATTTTTACGGCGGCTTTGGCGAAAGCCGGGACAGAGGTTTGGGGCGGCAGCTGCCATGCCTATGGCGTATGCTACAATGCAGTGCAGCATCCTTTCATCATTGGCAGTGATGGCTTTGACGAAAGGTTTTTCTTTGCGGTTTCAGCGCTGCAAGGAAAGCATTGCTCATACATTTCATTCATGGTTGCTGGTGCAGTGGACTGCGCCCTTGCAACAGGGCTCCGGAGCAAGTTTCCGGAGCCTATTTATTTTTCAGCATCATAAATATTGTAAATCGCAAGATAAATAACGCATAAAGTTATAACTAGAGGTTATAATTATACTGTAATGATAGGGGAAATATATCGTTTGCTATTATTGTCGACAGGTGCTAATTAGTGGCTTGACAATTTTTCAGCAGGCTGATATTAATATATAGGCTGACGGCTTTTGGGGATTGCCTGTCAGCTGGTGTTGTGTAATATGGATTAGGATTATAGGAGGAGTAAATTTTAATGGACACAGCAATAATTTTTGTTGCCTTAATTGGCCTGATGGTAATGGCGTACCGGGGGGCATCGATTATCCTGATTGCGCCGGTGTTTGCGGTGGTGGCTGCCCTGGGCAGCGAGCACGCTTCCCTGCCTGTGTTCAGCGAGCTGTATATGACCAAGGCGGCTGAATACCTGAAAAATTATTATCCCATTTTCCTATTCGGTGCAGTGTTTGCCCGCCTGATGGAAAAGGGGGGCATGGCTGCTTCGGTGGCAGGCAAGATTATTGAGCTGCTGGGCGAAAAGAGGGCAGTGCTGGCGGTGCTTCTGGGCTGCGGCGCCCTGACCTACGGCGGCCTGAGCGTGTTCGTTGTTGCCTTTGTCATGTATCCTTTTGGTGCGGTGGTATTCAAGAAGGCTGATATTCCGAAACGCCTTCTGCCGGCGGCATTGTGGATGGGTATCTTTTCCTTTGCTATGGTGGCTATGCCGGGTACGCCCCAGATTCAGAATATTATTCCTTCTTCTTATTTTGGTACTTCCACCTGGTCCGGCATGGGCATCGGCATCTTTGCCAGCGTGGTGTTCCTGCTGATGGGCTGGGGCTGGATTTCCTTCCGGGCCAAGCGGCTGAAGGCTGCCGGTGAGGGCTATGGCCGCCACATCGAGTTCAGCCAGCGCCGTCACAAGATTCCGAATCCTAACTGGAAGGTTTCCGTGATTCCGCTGATTATGGTTATCGGCCTGAATGTATTTCTGTCCAACCCTTTTAACTGGGATTGGGCGTTCCATTGGGACCAGGGAGCCCTGGAGTCACTGGCACCGCTGAAAATCAGCCTGCTGGCTCATTCCGTGGCAAAGATTTCTGCTGGCTGGTCCATTACGATTTCCCTGATTTTGAGCAGCATTGTGGCAGCCATTATCGCCCGCAGGCATCTGCGCATCACTGACGGCATGATGTCCACCATCAACGGCTCTGCTATTTCTTCCTGCAGCGCCGTGCTGAATGTAGCTTCCGGCTACGCTTTCGGCTGCGTGGTAGTCAGCCTGGGTGGCTTCGTGGTCATCAAGGATTTGCTGCTGAACCTTGATTTTGGCGGCGGCCCGCTGTTTTCCGCCGTGCTGACCACCAATGTCATGTGCGGCTTTACCGGCTCCGCTTCCGGCGGCCTGACCATCGCCCTTTCCATGCTAGGGGACCAGTGGGCGGCTATGGCTGCCCAGGCAGGCATCCCTTTGGAGGTGCTGCATCGTATTGTGGCGATTTCCTCTATCGGCATTGACCCGGTGCCTCACTGCGGCGCCCTGGTGACCATGCTGGCCATCTGCGGCCTGAGCCACAAGGATTCCTATGGGGATATTGCCATCCTCATGGGCATGAAGTTCCTGGTGCCGTTCCTGTGCGTGATTTTCTACATGGTAACGGGTATTGCCTGATGTAACGCACATGTCTTGTGTAATGTGCGTTAACGCATTGCTACGGGGCTTGCCGTATTTTTCTTAAAACTTGATTATTTTTGCGGCTTTTAAAGGCGGTACAGGGAATTGTCGGTGAAGACTGATGCCTGTGCCGCTTTTCGGCTTATGGGGAAAGTGCATTATAGGGCAAGAGGGCTGTGGAAAAGATATTTATTTGACAGGGAAAGCCTGTTGTGGTAAAGTATAAATCATAGTTTTTATATATGTTATCAATATATTTATTGAAGGAAGGTTTTATGTATGGCTGATAATGATAAAAGGGCTTCGGTGGCAGAGACTGCCAGGGAAGCTATGGCAAAAAGGGATTCCGGGGCGCAGAAAAAGCAGCTGCTCCTGTGGTTCGGAGCCCTGATTGCAGGTGGCGTGCTGGGCTGGCTGCAGATTGAGTCCCTCAACGGGCTGTTTGATTTTATCGCGACAGTGTTCACGCGGCTGTTCCAGTTTATTGCCGTGCCGACTATTGCCCTGGCGGTGATTACCACTTTGGCGGATTTGGGCAGCAGGAAGGAGACTGGCAGGATTTTTGCCCATGCAGTTTCCTATACCCTGCTGACTACCTTTTCTGCGGCTTTGGTAGGGCTGATTATGTACAATGTGATTGCCCCTGGCAACCTGCCAGCGGAGATTGTGGGAGCAGGGGCTGCGGATGTGCCTCAGAAGCTGGAGAAGCTTTCCTACTATGAGCATTTCCTTTCCGTCATCCCTAACAACATGCTGCAGCCTTTCTTGGCAGGCAATGTGCTTTCTGTGCTGCTGATTGCCGCCTTTGCCGGGCTGGGGCTGGCCTTTATGCCAGAGACGGAGAACCGCACGGTGCTCCTGAAGGGAATCAAGGGCTTGCAGGAGCTGCTGTTTACCATGATTCGCGGTATTCTCTATGTGCTGCCTCTGGGCATCCTGGCCTTTGCCGCCCAGCTGTCTGCCCAGATTGAGGCAGGGGTGATTGTGGGCTCCCTGGGCAAGTATGTGGCAGTGGTGCTGGGAGGCAATGTGGTGCAGTTCTTCATCGTCCTGCCCCTGTTCCTGCTCCTGCGAGGGCTCAATCCGTTGCATGTTTTCCGCCAGATGTCCCCGGCTATTGCCGTGGCGCTTTTCACCAAGAGCTCTGCCGGAACCCTGCCGGTAACTTTGGCATCTGCCGAGAACAACCTCAAGGTCAGCACCAAGGTATCACGCTTCGTGCTGCCAATCTGCACCACCATCAACATGAATGGCTGTGCGGCGTTCATTCTGGTAACTTCCCTGTTTGTGATGCAGAATGCCGGCATTGAGCTGACCATGGGCACCATGATTACCTGGCTGTTTGTGGCAGTACTGGCGGCAGTGGGCAACGCAGGTGTGCCAATGGGGTGTTATTTCCTCACCCTGTCCCTGATGTCCTCCCTGGGTGTGCCCCTGGGCATCATGGGCATTATCCTGCCAATCTACACCATCATAGATATGATAGAAACTGCTGAAAATGTCTGGTCCGACTCCGCCGTGTGCGCCATGACTGACCATGATCTCAAGGGAAAAATTTAAGTTTTTCGTAGTGGTTGTTTGTAACTACGAGCATATAATGACTGAAATAGTTTGGTAGTTCGTGGACTCTGTTCAGACATTTAAAGGGGACAGGTAGCGGCAGTACCCATAGAAAACACGCTCGCGCTCCTAGTTGTACCTAGCGGTGCTAAGTTCTCGCTGCGCCTTACGGCTTGCGAATCACTAAGCAC
>JALFXV010000083.1 GCA_022786545.1 Selenomonadaceae bacterium | reverse complement strand
ATTCCAAGCCGATTACAAGTCTACGAAGACCGCTTTCAGGCGTAAAAAACTCTGATATTTTCTTAGCCATTTCCTCGGCACCTGGCTCATTATTGGGCACTGCAAAAGATGCAATTGGCTTAGTGGATTCAAAGTCCATGAGGGCCACAACATTTTCCCTTGAGCTGATGTCAATACCGACAAATAGAGTAGAAAGAAGATCCGCCTTCTTCAAAGTAAACACCACCTTTCCGGCTAGTGATGGATGATGGGCAAGGATTATCCTGATCTTAATCGCTGACTGCACCCTCGCTAATAAGCAGTCATACAAAGAAGCTGCGAGGAGTGAAAGACGTTGCCTTTGCCGCATAATCTCTTTGATTATTGTAGCATCAGGAAATCCAATTTCATAGAAAAATATTTAGTTGTAAAAAGAAAAATAAGTTTTGTATACAAGGCGGATATCTTGCTTACAAAACTTATTATACGAGGAGTAATAGATGGATAAGAACTATAAAGCAATTCAATACAAGGTAGCAATTCACCATGCAGCTATTGTAGATAAGAATGAACCTTGGAATAATACTCCAGCGTATGACACTTATGAAATGCGTTTTTGTATTGTATCTACTGATACGGGCGAAATCTTGGATGATGCACAAGGCTATGGATACAAGACAGCACAAAAGGCGTATTCCGCATATGCATATAAAACAAGAGATAAAACCAAAGATAAAGAAAAACAGGCAAAGAAGAAACATATTCAACAGTGGATGAAGAAACACAAATCCTTTATTAAAGCTATGGATGACACTGCTTTTGAAATAGCAAAAGGAGCTTGGGGTTCTAATGATAAATTTGATGCAGCGCTAGTAAAAGAAATGCTTTCAAATTTTGAACTTGAGCCTGATTTTACAGCCAATGAATTATTAAAAGTATGGAGAGGTAGATAAGGAGTAGTTGCTACAGTATCATACTAATTGAATGTAGTTGGATTATTCTGTCTTATCTGTTCAGACTAAAAGAGGGACAGGTGCGGCATGTACCCAAAGAAAACCTTTGTTGTGCCTCGTTACTTCATTCATCAGAGCCGCAGGCGATAGATGAATGTTAGTAACGCGAGGCACAACTAGGAGCGAGAGCGGGTTTTCGTGGGTACTGCCGCTACCTGTCCATTTATAATGTCTGAACAGAGTCTGCAAACTATCAAATTATTTCTATCAGTATATGCACGCAGGAACAAATTAGCACGACGTCAAACTGCCATCTGAATTTACAGAATCTTTTCACCTATAATTGCTATAATACTATATATAAGGGGGGATATGGATGGACTTACATAAGATTGCCAGGGTAACCCGGCTGAATAAGCTGAGCAAGGGGCGCATGCTTTTGATAGCGGCGGCTGTTACCTGGTCAACTCTGAACTGCAGCCTTGACAATTGTGCGGCTGCAGCGGCTGCCGAAGCAATGGCACGGGGGGAAAGTGCCGTACTCTCCACTATGGACAAGATGCGCCTTGGCGGCATTCCCTACAGGAACAGCGCTGGGCAGGTGGTAGTTTCTGGCAGTATGTCCGACAGCGATTACCTGCTGACAGGTTGCGAGCCTCAGGCTCAGATAGCATATGATATTGCCAGGGCTAGCGAGCCGGCCATTACTATGGATATGCTGGAAATAGCGGATGAGCTGGGTACTTCTATGGAGGGGCTGGAATACTCGGTCAAGACCGCCAGCAGCATCAAGAGCAAGATAGAGCGCAAGACTGACTCTGCTATCAGGCAGGGCAAGCTGCCCAAAAGCGATGCAGAGTATGTGCAGGAAACAGGGGACCTGATACGCTACACTCAGATTGTGCCTCATGACTGCATGGCAGCCATGACCAGCAGGACCATCGCCCTGCTGGAGTCCAAGGGCTATGTGCTGGAAAAGGTGGACAACAAGTACCTCAATCCCAAGGGACGCTACAAGGCAATCCATCTGGATATTGCCAATGCCCAGGGAGTGCATTTTGAAATGCAGATTCATTCCCGGCAGACTCTTGCCGCCAACCGGGCAACCCACGCCATGTACGAGGAATGGCGCAGTCCTGAAACTCCGGCGGAGCGCAAGGAGCAGCTCTATCGGGATATCAGGAGCATTTATGCAGCTGTGCCTCAGCCAAAGGGTATTATGGCAGTAAAAAACTACAGCCGAATATAGCTGAATATAGCAGCATATAGCCGAATATAGCAGAATATAGAAGAATGACGCATTAATGTATGAATGTGTGAATTTGTGGACGTATTGATGTGTGGATGTGTTGATGCGATGCAAAAAAGTGCAGGAGCCGCCCCTTGGCGGGCTCCTGCACTTTTTTTACAACTAGAGATTTATAGATTGCTAAAAAATTTCCCAGGGCTTAATTTACCTGCTTGCCCTTGCCGGGGCCGTCATTTGCCACAGCCACCTGGGCTTCAGTAAAGGTCTTCATATCGTTCAGCATGTGCAGGGAGGCCAGCACCAGGCTGATACCGGCAATAGCGGTTACGCCGGATGCCTTGATGCCCATCTGGTAAAGGTTAGGCTGCACCGGCAGCAGGAACTGCTCCAGCTCGGGCAGCATGGTGACTGTATAGCGTGCCACTGCCACGGCAGCCTCGTTGTCCAGCACCACCAGGGTGTGGTTGTGGGCCGCTGCCAGCATGGCGCCCATCGTGGCAGAAACCAGGAGCTGCTGGTTCTCCGTCAGGTGTGACAGGAAGCTGGTGGCATCATAGCGCAGGCTGCCGTCTTCCTTCAGCAGGGCATGGGCGATGGCCTCGATATTTTCCGGCCTGCCGTCAATCATGCCGATGCCCAGGATGCCGTTCTTCAGGGCAAGTTTTTCCCCCTGCAGCCGCCCGTACTCAAAGGCATCCATCTGAGTGTGTCCCAGAAACAGGTGGGATGCCTGGAGGGTTACCCCGGTTGCCTGGGCAAAGCCGTTAATCAGGGCTGCCTGCTCAAAGGTATACGCCTGATTTTTATCATCGTATCCTTCCCAGTCAGCCGGGTTTGCCATGTAGTCAGGGCAGTTATAGAGCATGTGCGGCGTCAGCTCGCCGCCGGCCTTAATCCACTGCTTGATGGATTCCGGCAGGCGTTTTTCCGCCCCGGCCTTGACCTCCTGATGACTGAGCTTGTCCAGGCCGAACAGCAGCAATGCCCTGGCTGTATCCGTATCCGGCAGTTCCTCCCCCATGATGCCGCTCAGCTGGGCAGCAATTTTTTCGATGGCGCCCAGGCTGTAAATTGGCTTGGCCAGGTTGTCCAGCCTTGCCTGGCAGGCTTCCATGACTTCCTTGTCCAGCTCCGGCATAGTCTTGGTATAGTAATCAAAGGTCTTGTCCGTCAGGGTCACGGAGTCATCCGGGATGCTGTGCCAGTTCATCTTGTCCATGAAGGTCATCTTTATCTCGTCAGGCTTTGTCAGGTTGGCAGTGGAAATCATGGTCTTGACAAGCAGGTCTGCCACCAGGGAGGAGCCTATGGCCTCTCCCAGCTTCAAATCCAGCTTCATGACAGGCTTCAGCCCCAGCTTGTCCAGCACATATCTGTGCCCCGGCTCACCGCCAATGTGGGAGGCTGCCATGTAGTCCTTGGCAGCCGGGCAGATGGCGGCAGCAATCAGGGCGGCTGCGCCGGTGTTGAAGCCGTCCAGGATGGTCAGCATGCCGCTGCTGGCACCGCCGATAATCAGTCCAGCGATGGCTCCCAGCTCAAAGCCGCCCACTTTGGCAAGCACATCGAAAGGGTCCGAGGCATCAGGCTGGTTTACCTCCAGCATCTTTTTGACAGTGGCGATTTTTGCCTGCAGCCGCTGGTCGGAGATATTGGTGCCCCTGCCGGTAGCCACCTCAGGGCTGATGCCGCACATGACGGCAGTGATGGCGGCACTGGCAGTGGTGTTGGAAATGCCCATTTCACCAGGCAGCAGGACTGTGAAATCATGCTTTGCGGCCTGGGAAGCCACGGCGATGCCCGCCATGACGGAGGCTGCCGCATCCTCCCTGGTCATGGCCGGGCCCTTGGCGGCATTCTGGGTGCCGTAGCCAATCTTCATGGTGCTGTCAATAGGCAGCTGGCTGGTGTCACCCTTGATGCCCACATCAAATACAGCCAGGGAGGACTGGGTGAAATTGGCAAAGGCATTGGCTGCACCGCCCTTGGAAATAACATAGTTGGTTGCCATGTGCAGGGTGGTTTCAGGCGGATAGGCACTGACATTTTCTTCTGCTACGCCGTGGTCAGCACAGAAAATAGCGGTGAAAGGCGTCCGCATGGTTTTCAGGGGCATGCCCACGATTGATACATAACGCTTGGCAAGTTCCCGGAGGGCACCGATGCCGTGCTCCGGCGGCATCCATCTGTCTACTATATGGGCGTAGTCATCGGCATCCTTCTGCTTGACAGGCTTGATGGTCTTGCAGACTACTTCCTTGATGAGCCTTTCATAGCCCATTTCGCGCATTTTCGCCATGATTTCTTCCATAGAGATGGTAAACGTCTTGTTATTGGAATCTGTTACCTTTACGTACCCTCTGGATGCCTTGCGCAGCTTGCTCTTTTTTGACAATATAATCTACCCCTTTCAATGCAATGTCTTTTGCCGCATTTCACGGCAGTGCTATCTATCATTCAGCTGCCCTGCCAATCTTGCTTGGTGCAGCGGTTTTGCTTTTCATACGGCTGATTGTGCCGGAACCTGCTTTAGGCTCAGCCCGATACGGCCCCTTGCCTCGTCCACGCTGATGACCATGACAGTAAGGATGTCCCCTACGGAGACCACGTCCAGGGGATGCTTTACATGCCTGTGGCTCAGTTCGGAGATATGGATGAGCCCTGCCTGCTTGATGCCGATATCCACAAACACGCCGAAATCGGTAATGTTGCGGACGGTGCCCCGCATGATAGTGCCCGGCTGGATATCGGACAGCTTCACAATGGCCTTTCGTGTCAGCGGGGCAGGCAAATCCTCCCTGGGGTCCCTGCCCGGCCTGGCCAGGGCCTCCAGGATGTCCCTGACTGTGGGCACCCCGGCGGCAAGCTGGGCGGCAAGCCTGTCAGGCTGCACCAGCTTCAGCTTGCTTTGCAGCAGGGCAAGCTTTGCCTTGTCATTTAAATCTTTTGGCTGCATGTCAAACCGGGCCAGGATTTTTTCTGCCAGGGGATAGGACTCCGGGTGTACCGGGGTGTTATCCAAAGGCGACAGGGCACCGTTGATGCGCAGGAAGCCGGCACACTGGGTAAAGGCGGCATTGCCCAGCCGTGCCACTTTCAGAAGCTCCTTGCGGCTCTTGAAGGCACCGTTGGCATTACGGTAGGCAACGATATTTTTGGCCACGGCGGCATTGATGCCTGCCACATGCTTCAAGAGGGCCTG
This sequence comes from Selenomonadaceae bacterium, assembly GCA_022786545.1. Lineage (GTDB taxonomy): Bacteria > Bacillota > Negativicutes > Selenomonadales > Selenomonadaceae > Anaerovibrio. The sequence continues at coordinate 35,331 of JALFXV010000083.1, read as the reverse complement.
GGAGGCGGTGTTCAGTTCCACGCCCACATGGTTGACGGCTGTTTCAATGGTCTGGTCCAGGGTATCCGCCAGCTGCTTCTGGTTCACATCATGCTGGTACTGCCCTACCCCGATGGCTTTTGGGTCAATCTTCACCAGTTCTGCCAGGGGGTCCTGCACCCGGCGGGCGATGGATACCGCGCCCCGGATGGTTACATCATACTCCGGCAGCTCCTCCTTGGCCAGGGCGGAAGCCGAGTACACGGAAGCACCTGCTTCATTGGTAATGACGTAGCTGGTATTCAGGTTGTTGTCCCTGATAAGCTTGGCCGCGAACTCCTCGGTTTCCAGGGAGGCAGTGCCGTTGCCGATGGATATCAGGGTGACATTGTGCTTTTTGATGAGGGCCAGGGCCTTTTTGGCCGCCTCTGCGGCACCCTTCTCCCCGTGGGTTATATAGAGTACACCGTGGTCTATCACCCTGCCGGTGGCATCTACGACAGCCATTTTGCAGCCGGTGCGGTAGCCCGGGTCCAGACCCATGACGGTGTAGCCGGCCAGGGGCGCCTGCAGCAGGAGCTGCCTGAGGTTGGTGCCAAAGATGCTGATGGCATGCTTTTCTGCCGCTTCCGTCAGCCCGGAGCGCAGCTCCCGCTCCAGGGATGGCTCAATCAGCCGCTTCCAGCTGTCGGCACAGGTTTCTATGAGCATGTTCTTAAAAATGGAATTTCCCCGCAGGTATTCTTTTTCAATCAGCCGCAGGCTTGTTTCCTCATCGGTTTCTATCTTTACTTTCAGGCAGTCCAGCCGCTCCCCCCGGTTGATGGCCAGGATGCGGTGAGGGGGCAGGGTGCGGACAGGCTCCTGATATTCCTTGTACATGAGGAATACCCTGCCCTCTTCGGTATTTTCCTTGTCCTCCGGCAGGCTGGCAGACAGCAGGGAAGACTTTTGCATGGTTTCCCGCAGCCTCTGGCGCAGCTGGGGATTTTCCGCTATCATCTCGGCAATAATGTCCATAGCCCCTGTCAGTGCTTCCTCGGCGGAGTTTACCTCCAGCTCAGGCTTGACAAAGGGGGCAGCGGCATATTCCGGCGTGCCCTTGGTGTCCTGCTGCAAAAGGATGCGGCTGGCCAGGGGCTCCAGACCTTTTTCCTTGGCCTTCTGGGCCCGGGTGCGCTTTTTCTGCTTGTAGGGCAGATAGATATCCTCCAGCTCCTGTAGCTTGGAGGTTTTTTCGATGGCAGCCCTCAGTTCCTCTGTCAGCTTGCCTTGCTCGTGGATTTTGCCGATGATTTCCTCCTGCCTCTTGACGAAGTTCCTAAGATAGGCAAGCCGTTCCTCAATGGTGCGCAGCTGCTCATCCTCCAGCTCGCCGGTGGCTTCCTTGCGGTATCTGGCAATAAAAGGCACGGTGTTGCCATCGTCCAGAAGCTGTACGGCGGCATCGACCTGTGCCCTGCGCACCTTCAGTTCTCCGGCAATTACGGAGTTAATATTTTCTATCAGCATATTCATTCTCCTAAAATTATGATTTTTGTCATTATAACATAATTCAAAGCAGATTGACATAATTGCCAGCATAATGTAAAATTATTTTGATAGTAATTTTTCTAAATGGATAATAATTATCTGTGTTGTTATCCGCAGGTGTGGTGTGGAGGAGTTATTATGTTAGAAATGCAGAGCGTAACCCGTATACTTCGGGAAAATGGCTTCAAAGTGACACCCCAGCGTCTGGCAGTGTACGAGGCCTTGTCCAAGGCGTATAATCATCCCAACGCTGAGATGCTTTACAGCATGCTGCAGCCGGACTATCCGACCATGAGCCTGGCAACTGTCTACAAGGCTATGGATATTTTTTCCGAGCTGGGGCTGGTGCAGGTGCTGAATGTGGGGGAGGACAGCTACCGCTATGATGCTGAGACGGTGAGCCATCCCCATATCAGATGTGTGTCATGCAACAGGGTGGACGATGTATTTGATATAGGTGATGAATTTCTGCTGGACACTGTTTCTGCCAAGAGCGGCTATGAGCTCACCGGGCGGCAGCTGTACTTTTTCGGCAGATGCCCTGAGTGCCGCAAGAAGCTGGGGCGCAAGGACAGGCATTAAAGAGCCGTAGAGGCTCAATTCCATAGGAAAATAAAAATCGGCATGCTGTGGCTGTGTGGCTGTGGCATGCCGATTTTTGGGCAAAAAAATACCCTCAGTCAATATGTCTGAGGGCTGAAAGGGATTGACTATAGGGATGTACTATAGGGAATACATCACCTTAACTGCTACGGCTGAGAAATGGCGTTGGAAAAAAACAGCCGCTGCAGGTGGTAAGCTACATACTAAATATTCAAGCTGTAAACTTATCTTGGTATAAGGATAGCATAAATGGTTATACAAGTCAAGTGGAAATTGTATATTATTTCAAATTAATTTCACCATATTTAAATTAAAAAGTCTACTGACTACCCAAATAATATGGTGATACAGATATGATTTCGTATTAATTGCAATCAAATAAAAAGAGCGAAAAATGCAAGTTGTCAAATGTCTTTCTGAACAAAATTTCAATATTCCTATCAGGGGGATATGGAGCAAAGCAAAGAACGCCAAGAAACCTTGAGAGATACTTTGACTTTACATACAATTTCCAGTATTATTTTCTATACTGAAGTGTGATTTATAGGAGTGAGGATAATATATGCAGGTGGCTGTGTTGGCCAGTGGCAGCAAGGGAAATGCCACGTTTATTGGATTGGACGGCAAGAAAATTTTGATTGATGCCGGCATCAGTGCCAGGCGCATCCGTCAGGAGCTGACGGGTATCGGGCAGAGGGTGGAGGAGCTGGACGGGGTGTTCATCACCCATGAGCATGGGGACCATATCAGCGGCCTGGTGACGCTGACGAAAAAATACGGGGTGCAGGTGTACAGCCGCCCTGAGACTTTCCGTGCCATGAGCTGCTACCGGGAGCTGCCCATTGAGTGCATCAATCCCATTATTGACAGGGTGCGCCTGGACAGGGTGACGGTCAGGGCCTTTGACATTCCCCACGATGCGGCCAATCCCGTAGGCTATGTGGTGCAGGGCAGCAGCCGCTGCGTTGTGGCGACGGATATGGGCTTTGTGGACAGCAGCCTGCAGGAGATGCTGGAGGGCGCCAGGGTGATGGTGCTGGAAACCAATCACGATGTGGACATGCTGAAAAACGGCAGCTATCCCTACAGCCTGAAAAAGCGCATCCTGGGAGCCAGGGGGCACCTGTCCAACAGGGATGCGGCACTGGCGGTGGCAGGTCTCAGGCAGAGGCCCAGGAAGCTGCTGCTGGCACATCTCAGCGAGTCCAACAACCTGCCGGAGCTGGCAAGGGAAACGGTGCAGGAGGTTTTCAGGCAGCGGGGCATCGGGGATGTGGAGCTGTATCTGACTGACCAGAATAAATGCACATGCATACAGCTTTAATGCATGATTGGCTGCATAGCTTGACATAAGATAGAATTTTGTATTTTCGTATTTTGCAGGAGGAGAAGGATTATGAATTATCGCAGGAATTTTACGAAAAAATGCGTTTCCGGAGTAGCAGGGGTGCTGGTGGCGGCAACCGTGCTTTTGGGCGGCTGCAGCAACAGCCAGGCAGGTGAGCAGCAGGCTGCCGGCAACGGCATTCCGGCTGCTGCTGCCAGCAGCGAGGTATCGGACGCAAGAAATACGCCGGTAGTGCGGGCTGCCAAGGCAGTAGGGCCTGCCGTGGTGGGTATCACCAACAAGGCGGTGGCCAGGGACTGGTTCAATAATCCTGTGCAGGTGGAGGGAGCCGGTTCAGGCGTCATCTTCCGCAAGGACGGCTATATTGTCACCAATAATCACGTGGTCAGCGGTGCCAAGGAAATCATCGTCTCCCTCTCTGATGGGCGTTCCCTGTCCGGCAAGCTGATAGGTGCCGATGAGCTGACTGACCTGGCCGTGGTCAAGGTGGATGCTGATGACCTGCCGGCGGCGGAGTTCGGCAATTCTGATGATATCATGGTAGGGGAGCCTGCCATCGCCATCGGCAATCCTATGGGCCTGGAGTTCCAGGGCAGCGTTACCAGCGGCGTCATCAGCGCCCTGAACCGTTCCCTGGAGATGGATGACAGGGTAATCAAGGTTATCCAGACAGATGCCGCCATCAACCCGGGCAACTCCGGCGGCGCCCTGGTCAATGCGGACGGCAAGGTCATCGGCATCAATTCTGCCAAGATTGCCCGCAGCGGCATCGAGGGCATGGGCTTTGCCATTCCTATCAACACAGTGCGCGAAATCGTGGATGACCTGATGGATGACGGCAAGGTAACGCGCCCATATCTGGGGGTAGGCATCTTTGACAAGGAGACTGCCGGCCGTTACGGCTATATCCTGAATGTGGACAAGGGCGTGTATGTGGAAAATGTTACCGTCAACGGCCCTGCCTACAAGGCGGGCATCCGCCGGGGAGATGTGATCCTAGCCGTAGGTGACCAGGAGACCAACCGGGTAGGCGATGTGCGCAACGCGGTGCTGAACGCCAAGGTAGGCGATACTGTGAAGGTGAAGCTGGACAGGGATGGCGGCACAGTGACTGTTGATGTGGTCATGGAGGCGGCTTCATGAAGATAACCATTGTGGCGGCAGGGAAAATCAAGGAAAAGTACCTGTCCGCCGGCATCAATGAGTTCCTGAAGCGGCTTTCGCCCTTTGCCACGGTGAAAATCGTGGAAATAAATGAGGAGAAAATGAAGGATAATCCTTCGGAGGCGGAAAAAAAGCAGGTGCTGCAGCAGGAGGGCCAGCGCCTGCTGCGCCAGGTGCCGGAAGGCAGCTACCTCTTTGTGCTGGATGTGTACGGCAGGCAGGCATCCTCGGAGGAACTGGCGGAGAAAATCCGGCAGCTGGGCCTCTCCGGCAGGAGCAGTATTACCTTCTTGATTGGCGGTGCTTTCGGGCTCTCTGAGGAGGTGCGGCAGGCGGCAGATTTCCGGCTGAGCTTTTCTCCCATGACCTTTACCCATCAGATGGTGAGGCTCCTTTTAGTGGAGCAGGTTTACCGCGCCTTCAAGATTAACCGGGGGGAAAAATACCATTGGTAGCTGAAATGCCATCGGTAGCTGAGGCCCCTGAAGATATTTGTTACAGCATAACGGGCGGCAATAAAAACGGGGCTGCTGCCTCAAATCTTCCTCCCGGGGAAGGTCTGAGGCAGCGGCCCCATAGCTTTATGCCGTGCTTTCAGGCTTGCAGCCTTATTCCAGCTCGATGGACGGCCTGTCCGTAATGGTGGACAGGACAACAATGGTCTCCGTCTTCACGATGCCATCCTGATTTTTGATGCGGGTGAGAAGCTTCTCCAGAGTCTTGGTGCTCTTGGTAATAATCTTCAGGGCATAATCATAATCCCCCGTGATGTAGAAGCATTCCTTCACATCCATTTCGCTGGCGATAAACTCGCGGAATTTGTCACCGTTGCTGGGATTGTCAAAGCTGATATAGATAAATGCCATCAGGTGCTTGTCCACCAGGGCAGGATTGAGGATTGCCGTATACTGCTGCACCACGCCGGTATTTTCCAGCTTTTTCAGGCGCTCGCTGATGGCCGGCATGGACAGGGAAATCTCCTGGCTCAGCACGGAAACAGTCACGCGGGCATTTTCCTGCAATCTCTTCAAAATTCGCTTGTCTGTAGCGTCCATAAAATCATCACCGCCATTCTTAATCATATTATATCAGCTAGGGAAATAATTTGTAAATCGTTTTGCTATAAAAAATTTTTGCTTTTCACAAGATATAGTGTACAATGGAAGGGCAGGATATGAGTTGTTATTGGAGTGATATAATAGATGAAGAAGCAACGGCACAGTGTCCAGCATAGAATCAGCTGGCTGCTGCTGATTATCTGGGGCTGCTTCGGGCTTTTGCTGGTGCGGTTTGCCTGGCTGCAGCTGGTGGATGGTGACGAGCTGAAGGAACGGGCGATAACTATTGCCGAGGAAAACAGGGCGCGGCAGTCCCCCCGGGGCAAAATCCTGGACAGGAACGGCAGGGAGCTGGCCATCAGCCGCATGGCAAAGTCCCTGGTCATCAATCCCAGCAAGGTGAAGCCTGAGGATAGGGAGAACCTGGAGGTGCAGCTGGCGGACATCCTGAAGCTGAAGCCTGAGGACATCGGGGAGGATATAGACACCGGGGGCGTCTTTGTGTATGTCAAGCGGCGCCTGGAGGTGGATGAGGAAAATGCCATCAAGGAACTGAAGGAGGCCAACGGGTACGAGTGCCTTGAGCTGCATGACGAGGTGAAGAGGTATTATCCCAATGATATGCTGGCCGCCAACGTGCTGGGCTTTATCGGCACCGATGACAAGGGCCTGGCAGGGATAGAGCAGTATGCAGATGAGCTCTTGAAGGGGGAGGCCCAGGAGGCTGACCTGATTATCGATGTGCGGGGCAGGCCGATTTTTGATTCCATCTTTTCGGCGGCACAGCAGCGTTACAAGGGTGACAACTCCAAGAGTATCACCCTGACCATTGACAGCACCATGCAGTTCATCGTGGAGCAGTCCCTGGACAAGGCTATGGCTGACAATCAGCCCAAGGCGGTAACGGCAGTGGTCATGGACCCCAAGACGGGTGATGTGCTGGCTATGGCCTCCCGCCCCAGCTACAACCCCAACAAGTTCTGGCAGGCAAATGATGAGGCGTGGCGCAACAGGGCTATTTCCTCGGTTTATGAGCCAGGTTCCACCTTCAAGGCGATGGTGGCAGGCACAGCCCTTCAGGAAGGGGTGGTTGCCCCCAACATGACCTTCTACGACCCGGGGCATATCGATGTTTCGGAGAAGCGCATCCAGAACTGGAACGGCGAGAGCTTTGGCAACGTCACCTTTACGGATATTGTAAAAAATTCCATCAATACCTGCTTTGCCCAGATTGGCCTGTGGCTGGGGGGCGAAAAGCTGAACGAGTATGCCGAGAAATTCGGCTTTGGCAAGGCAACGGGCATCGAGCTGCCCGGCGAGGAGTCGGGCATCCTCTTTGCCGACCCCAAGGAAATGGTAAGCTCCGATGTGGCCACGATGGCTATCGGCCATAGTATTGCCGTGACGCCCCTGCAGCTGGTGACTGCCATGTCGGCGGTGGCCAATGACGGTGTGCTGCTGAAGCCCCATATCATCAAGCAGATTACCAATGCGGACGGCTCCGTGTACAAGGAGTACGGCAGGGAAGAGGTGCGCCGGGTGATTGATTCGGCCACGGACAAGACGCTGGTGGGGCTGCTGGAGCAGGTGGTTGCCACTGGCGGCGGTTCCAAGGCGGCGGTAAAGGGCTACCGCATCGCCGGCAAGACCGGTACGGCACAGAAAATCAACGAGCATACCAGCGGCTACATGGAGGGCAGGTACATCGCTTCCTTCTGCGGCTTTGCCCCGGTGGAGGACCCGGAGATAGTGGTGCTGGTGGTCATCGATGACCCGTCAGCGGGGGCATTTTACGGCGGCCAGATTGCGGCGCCGGTGGCCAGGGATATTTTTTCCCAGCTTTTGCGGTTCCTGCATATCAGCCCTTCCAGTGATACCTTTGCGGACATGGACAAGGACAGGGCGGCGGCGTCTGCCAGGCCGGCCCCGCCAGCCAATGACGGCAAGGTCAGGATGCCTGACCTGACCGGCATGAGCATCAGGGATGTCTCCCAGAAGCTGGCGGAGCTGGGGCTGGGCATCGATGTACAGGGCAACGGCCTGGCCAGGAGCCAGAGCATCCCGGCAGGTGCCGAAATCAAGGCGGGCCAGAGCGTGACGGTCACCTTCAGCCCGTGAGGGATTTTATAAATTGGCGTACTGATATATTTTTTCAGATAAAAAGGAGAATTACTCATGAAAGCAAAATTGTTTGTTACGGATATGGATGGCACCCTGCTGAACAGCGAGCACAAGATTTCCAGGGGCAATAAGCATGCTATTAAGAGGGCCGTGGAGGCGGGAGTGGTGTTTACCATCGCCACAGGCCGCATGTATGCCTCTACCCTGCCTTATGCCCAGGAACTGGAACTGGATGTGCCGATTATTACCTATAACGGCGCCCTGATCAAGACCGCCTCCGGCAAGGAACTGTATGCTTCCTATCTGGAGGAGGACCTGGTGAAGGAGCTTTTGGATTTTGCCGGGGAGCAGGAACTGTACATTCATCTCTACAGCGATGATAAGCTGTACTTCAAGGAAAATGACGAGCATGCCCAGTTCTATCAGAAGATGTGCGGCGTGCCTGGTAATGCCGTAGGGGAGGATATCTACAAGTACACCTCCCATGTGCCGAAGATGCTGATTATGGGCAGCACCCCGGAGGAGGCGGATGCGGCAGTGGCACTGGTGCGCCAGCAGTTCGGCGGCCGCATCGATGCTATGAAGTCCTCCCCTACCTATGTGGAACTGATTAAGCCGGGTGTGAACAAGGCTACGGCCATTGCCAGGCTGGCGGAGATTCTGGATATTCCCTCTGAGCAGGTGCTTGCCATCGGCGATTCCAGCAACGATGTGAGCATGCTGACCTCCGTGGCCATCAGCGTGGCTATGGGCAACGCCAATGCCGAGGCGCGCTCTGCGGCTCGTTACATGGTAACGGACAATGAGCATGATGGCGTAGCGGAGGCGCTGGAGCGTTTCTGCATGTGATTTTCTGGAGGTTTGTATGGAAAAAGAAAAAAGCAAGGAAAGCTGCTGCGAATTTGTCATTGTCACCGGCATGTCCGGCAGCGGCAAGACCCAGGCCTGCCGCTATCTTGAGGATATAGGCTATTTTGTGGTGGATAACCTGCCCCCTGTATTCATCCCCAAGTTTGCGGAGCTGTGCCAGCAGTCCGGGGGCAGCGTCAGCAAGGTGGTGCTGGTGGTGGACACCAGGAGCCGGGAGTTCTTTGATACATTTATTCACGTGCTGGAGGATATGGACAGGGACAACCAGCAGTATGTGCTGCTCTTTATGGATGCTTCCGATGCGGCCATTATCCGCCGCTACAAGGAGACCCGCCGCCGCCACCCTATGGCGCCCAGCTCCCGCATTAGCGAGGGGGTGGCCAAGGAGCGGGAACGGCTGGTGCAGGTACGCAACAAGGCCACTTATATCGTGGACACCTCCGAGCTGAAGAAAATTGACCTGAAGGAAAAGATTCTGAAGCTCTTTGCCCCGCGGGTAGGGGAAAAGATGAACATCAACGTGATTTCCTTCGGATTCAAGTTCGGCATGCCATTGGACGCCGACCTGGTCTTTGATGTGCGCTTCCTGCCAAATCCTTTCTATGTGGAGTCCATGCGCCACAAGAGCGGCTCCGTGCCGGATGTGGCGGCCTACATCGACCAGTGGCCGGTTACGAGGGAGTTCAAGCAGCATCTGGATAATCTGGTTAATTTCCTCATTCCCCAGTATGAGAAGGAGGGCAAGGCCCAGCTGGTGATTGCGGCAGGCTGCACCGGCGGCATGCACCGTTCCGTGTTTATTGCCAACCACCTTTACCAGCTTTTGAAGGACAAGGGCTGCCAGGTGAAGCTGGAACACCGGGACCTGATGAAAAACGAGGTCTGGGAGCATGTGAGGGAAGAAGTTTAAGGGAGTGTCATAAATGCACTTGTTAAAATGGCTGTATCCCGGCATGAGGTTCAAGCGCTGGCTGCTTCTGTTTGCAGGGGGCGTAATGCTTGCCAGCCTGGGAATTGCGGTGGTTTTTAACTACAAGTATATTGATAATATAGAGGAGGCTATTTTCAGGGCTGTCTACCTGTGGTCAGGCAGCTATGATTATACCTTTACAGCCCTGGTGGGCATGCTGATGGTGCTTCTGGGCTTTGGCGTGATGCTGGCGGCGGCCCGTTACGTCATCCGTTCGGTTATTACGGTGCTGCTGCCGGCCAACTCATCAGAAAAGCTGGTGGATTTGATTTATGAGAAGCGGAAGCTGGGCAAGGGGCCTGCCATTACGGTGGTAGGCGGCGGCCACGGCCTGTCCGTGCTGCTCCGGGGCATCAAGCAGGCTACCTCCAACGTGACGGCGGTGGTTACTGTGGCTGATGACGGCGGCTCCTCCGGCAGGCTCCGGGAGGAGCTGGGCATGATTCCGCCGGGGGACCTCAGAAACTGCCTGGTGGCTCTGGCGGATACGGAGCCATTGATGGAAAAGCTTTTCCAGCACCGCTTCGAGGGCGACAGCCAGCTGTCCGGCCACAGCTTCGGCAACCTGTTTATTGCGGCTATGGCGCAGGTGACAGGGGATGTGGAGACGGCCCTGAAGGAGTCTTCCAAGGTGCTGGCGGTGAAGGGCAGGGTGCTGCCTGCCAGCAAGGAGTTTGTGCGGCTGGATGCCATCATGGAGGATGGCTCCATCGTCTGCGGCGAGTCCAAAATACCAGAGGCCCACAAGAAAATTCATCGTGTGAAGCTGTTCCCGGAACATGTGGAGGCGGTGCAGTCCTCCCTGGATGCCCTGCGGGATGCAGAGGCCATCGTGCTGGGGCCGGGCAGCCTCTATACCAGCATCATGCCGAACCTCCTGGTGGAGGGCATCGGTGATGCCCTGTGCCGCAGCAAGGCGGTGAAGATTTATATCTGCAACGTGATGACCCAGCCGGGGGAGACTGACGGCTACACCGCTTCCATGCATGTCAAGGCTATAATGGACCATGCCGGGCGCAACGCGGTGGATTATGTGATTGTCAACTCCACCCCGGTGCCGGAGGCACTGAAGAAAAAGTACGCGGAGGCAGGCGCCTATCCTGTCATCGTGGATGAGGACGTGCTGAAGGCCCTGGGTGTGGGCGTTATCAAGGCTGACCTGATTACGGACAAGGATGCCATCCACCATGACCCTAAGAAGCTGGCGGAAAGCGTGATGCAGGTGGTGTATGAAACCCTGTAAGATACAGGGGGATAGATAATTAGTATTTGCGAGGTTGGGATCAGAGCATGCCGTCATTTGCTACCGAGGTAAAAAACGAGCTTGCCCACGGGGCAGTCAGGCGAAAATGCTGCCAGAGCGCGGAGCTGGCAGCTCTTTTGCGCATGGGTGCGTCCATGACCATCGGGGCCAGGATGGCCCTGGGGCTGAATTTCGTCACGGAAAATGCGGCGGTGGCGCGCCGGGTGCTGCAGCTTTTGAAGGCTACCGGCCAGGTGCAGCCGGAGGTGACGGTGAGCCGTTCCAAGAGGCTGAAAAAGAATAACAGCTACCTTTTGCGGGTGGCACCTTCCCCTCATGTGCGCCCCCTGATGGAAGCCCTGGGGATGCTGGGCTCCGAGGCAGGGGCCGTAGGCAGGGACAGGGGGCTCCTCAGGAAGCAGTGCTGCCGCAAGGCATATCTCCGGGGGGCATTCCTGGGGGGCGGTACGGTGAACAGGCCGGAGGCCCAGTCCCACCTGGAATTTGTAGCTGATAGCTACGCCTTTGCCCATACCATCGTCCAGATTTTGAAGAATATGGATTTTCCCGTAGGCTTTACGGACAGGAAGGGCAGCTACCAGATTTATATCAAGGACGGGGAGGAAATCATGGATTTGCTCTCCATGCTGGGGGCGGTGAAGGCGGCGGAGGAAATGGCGGTGGCCAGGAACCTGAAGGAAGTCCGCAACCAGGTGAACCGGCTGGTGAACTGCGAGACGGCTAACCTGCAGAAGACCGTCAGTGCGGCGGTGGCCCAGGCGGGCTGCATCAGGCAGTTGCAGGCATCCGGCAGGCTGGATAAGCTGCCCCCTAAGCTTCTGGCGGCGGCCAGGGCGCGGCTGGACCATATGGATGCCTCCCTGGCGGAACTGGGGGACATCCTTGGCATCAGCCGGGGGGCAGTGAACAGCCGGCTGAAGAGGCTGCAGGATTTTTTATGAGTGTTTTGGCAAAACGAGGTAATACTGTGAAAAAATATCTGAAATGGAGCCTGGGAACCCTGGCAGTGCTGCTTCTGGCAGCTTATGGCGGATTGCAGTACCTGCTGGCACAGCCGGAGCCGGAGGGCTTTCCCGTCCTGGAATACCACATGGTACAGAGGGAAGACCCGGAGGACGCCTACGAGTACAATGTGCCGGTGGAGGATTTTCAGCAGCAGCTGGATTATCTGGAGGCGGAGGGCTATACCACTATTTCCATCCGGGATTTCCTGAGGGCGAAGAAGGGCTTGCAGGAGCTGCCGGAGAAGCCTGTCATCCTCACCTTTGATGACGGCTATGAGAGCAATTATACGGAGCTTTTGCCCCTGCTGGAGGCACGGGGCATGAAGGCCACTATCTTCATGGTGGCCAATAGCATCGGCAGGGAAAAATATCTGTCCTGGGAGCAGCTGAAGGACATGCAGCACCGGGGCATCGAGATTGGCAGCCACACGGCCAACCATCTGCCCCTGACGGAGATGGATATGGAGACTGCCAGGAATGAGGTGAAGCTGTCCAAGCTTCTGATGGAGTGGAACGGGGTGGATACTATCTATACCATGTCCTATCCCAATGGCAAGTATACCACGGAGCTTAGGGAAATGCTGAAGGAGGAGGAGTACCTGGCGGCAGTGACCGGGGATGCGGGGCTGAATACCCTGGATACGGATACCTACCAGCTGCAAAGGATAAATATTCCCCATCCCGTCTTTGGCATTGAGGAATTTAAGTGGCGGCTCATCAAGGGCAGGATTTTTGCCCAGCTGGGCATAGCACAGCATAAAATTTAAGGCTGTTTAATTTGGTTTTTTAAGGGTTTATGGATTATTTTACAGGAGTGTTTTTCGAGAAGATGAATTTGCATAAGAAAATTTTGTCGGCAGGCATGGCGGCCCTGCTGCTGGCAGGCGGCTCTATGGCAGAGGCGCGCCAGCACGGCGGCGTGGAGTCAGGTGCCGAGGTGCGCCAGCAGGTGGTTGCGGAGACCAAGGCAGATGCTGTCCATACCGCCTGGGCCGAGGCTGGCATCAAGCCTGTCCGCAGCGAGGAGCAGGTGGTGGAGCTGGCTGTCAATATGAACGTGGACGGGCTGCATCCTAAGTACAGCAACCGCGTGCCGGAGTCCTGGCACCCTATGGAGGGGGCGGACTGGCAGGTCAAAAATCAGGATAGTCCCCAGCTGCTGAAGCGCTGGCCGGTGACGGTGGAGGACGGCGGCGGCACCCTGCTGTTTTCTGACAGCCCCGAGTATGTGGAGCAGGACGGCATCCTCTACTCTGATGTGGTGACAGGTGCCGGCAGGATTTTTTATTATCACCTGAACAACACGCGGCAGAACAAGAAGATTGCCGTGGTGCTGGAGAACGAGGGCAAGTATACGGCCATCCTGAACGTGAGCCGGGAGGCCCTCAGCGCGCCTAGCGACAATTACCTGTGGGTGGGCAAGACCACCCAGCAGGCATATATGGAGAGCAGGGTCAACAGGAATGTTTTTGTTTTCCCAAATCGCAAGGCGATTTTGAGCAATAAGATGACGGAAACCGTTGTCAGTCCGGGGCAGCTGGTCAACGGCATCTATGATTTTACTGTTGACGGGCCGGTAAGGCTGTCCGTCATCATGTATCCGGCAGGGGCGAATCCGGTTGAGTTTATGAAAAAGGCCAAGGTGCTGCCCAAGGATGAGCACCGGCTGCGGGGCACCTACAAGGGCATGAACCGCATCATCCGGGCGGAAAGGCCGTACAATCCCCGGCAGGATGGTGCGGTGTTCATTCCTTTGGCGGACAATGACCGGGATGTGTACCGCTACGGCATAGATGCCACCGATGGCAGTGAAACCCAGAATTATGGCAACTATGGCATTATGTATGAGCTGCAGGTGCCTGTGGAGGGCACCGGGGATGTGCAGTATATCCTGCAGCCCCTGGGGGGAGTCTATGCCGGTGCCATGTCCGTGCAGGATATGGCGGACAGGCAGAAGTTTATGCTGTCCGTGCCTCAGAACCAGCTGTATTTCGGCAGCGTGAGGATTGATGACTTTACCAGCCACCGCTTCCCGCCTACAGAAGATACGGATTATATTTATTTTTCCAGCGAGCTGGCAAGCCTGGGGGTTTATGGGGCGCAGCAGAAGCTGCGCTTTGAGTTTTCGCCGCCGGGTGCCTCCAATCTGCCGGTTAATTTTATTTTAATGCCGGCAACCCAGGCACAGGGGCTTGCATATAAATGGCAAACAAGGTAAAATAGAGTTAGATTTTTTATTTGATGAAGGAGGTTTCTTTTTATGAAACACATTCAGACTGTTAATCAGCCTTCCTTGCAGCTGACCAAGAACTCCGGCGGCTGCGGCGAGTGCCAGGCATCCTGCCAGTCCGCTTGCAAGACTTCCTGCACTGTAGGCAACCAGGTTTGCGAGAGCAAGAAATAAGATTTAGAGATTGGGCTCCCTGCCAAAAGGGAGCCTTTTTTCGCGTTAGCACAATCAGCCTTGGTGCATAGCCTTTGCCTGATTGTTTGATGATAATTTGCAGTTTATAGGAGAGAATAGATGAACAAGGAAATGCAGAAGAAAATCCACAAGTTTGTGCAGAACGGCATGTATATCCTGCTGGATGTGAATAGCGGTGCCGTGCATGTGGTGGACAAGATGATTTATGACATGATGGATTATTTTGACGGAGAAAATGATGCTGAGGTGCAGAAAGCTATGGACGGCATGTACCCTGCCGGTGATGTGCAGGAGGCACTGGAGGAGCTGCATCATCTCATGGAGATTCAGCAGCTGTTTGCCCCGGATATTGATGTGCCGCCTACTTTCAAGGCCAAGGGGCTGGTGAAATCCCTGTGCCTGATGACTGCCCACGACTGCAACATGCGCTGCAAATACTGCTTCGGCGATACCGGCGAGTACGGCGGCGAGCGGCAGATGATGAGCAAGGAGGTAGGTCAGGCAGCGGTGGATTATATCATCGACCACAGCGGCCCAAGGAAGCACTGCGAGATTGACTTTTTCGGCGGCGAGCCTCTCATCAACATGCCGCTGGTGAAGCATGTTACCGAGTATGTGAGAAAGCGGGAAAAGGAAACCGGCAAGGTTTTCAAGCTGACCCTGACCACCAACGGCCTTGCCTTGAACGATGCCAATATCCAGTGGCTGAACGATAACAACATCAGCCTGGTGCTCAGCACGGATGGCCGCCGGGAAACCCACGACAACATGCGGCCTGACGCCGGTGGCAACCCTACTTATGACAAGGTTATGGCCAACTTCCGCAAGTGCGTGGATTCAAGGAATGATGAGAATTACTACATGCGGGGTACCTATACGGCCTGCAATCTTGATTTTACCAAGGATGTGGCGGCTATGGCGGATGCCGGCTTTGATATCCTCTCTATGGAGCCGGTGGTGCTGAAGGACTCTCCTTACGCTTTGACAGAGGATATGCTGCCGGAGATTTATGCCGAATATGACAGGCTGACGGAGTTTTATCTCAAGCGGCACAGGGAGGGCAAGGGCTTCTTCTTCTTCCACTTCAACATGGATTTGTCCAACGGCCCGTGCGTGGCCAAGAGGCTTTCCGGCTGCGGCGCCGGTCATGAGTATTATGCGGTGGCTGCCAACGGCGATTTGTATCCGTGCCATCAGTTTGTGGGGCGTGACCGCTACAGGCTGGGGGATGTGTTCAGCGGCGTGCAGAATCAGGAGCTGCCGCAGTATTTCCGCCAGTCCCATGTGCTGAACAAGCCTAAGTGCGTTGACTGCTGGGCAAGGTTCTTCTGCAGCGGCGGCTGCCATGCCAACGCCGACCTCTTTAACGGGGATATCCGCATCCCTTACGACATGGGCTGCGCTATCCAGAAAAAGCGGCTGGAATGTGCGCTGGCTGTGCAGGCGATATTGGCACTAGAAAAGTAAATTTCAGTTTGTCACCGTGCTTGCTTGTTACTGTGTGCATAAACTGACGTAGTTTGATATTTCGTGGACTCTGTTAAGGCATTTTAAAGGGACAGGTAGCGGCAGTACCCATAGAAAACACGCTCGCGCTCCTAGTTGTGCCTCGCGTTACTAACATTCATCTATCGCCTGCGGCTCTGATGAATGAAGTAACGAGGCACAACAAAGGTTTTCTTTGGGTACATGCCGCACCTGTCCCGCTTTTTGTCTGAACAGATATAGAAAAAATGATAAAAAGCCACTTGTTATATGTTGCCATAGTGCTGCATACAACTTTACGAGCAAGCCTGAAATAAGGGGGCGCGAGGGAAAGTATGTCCGTCCCGGGAGCCCGTGCCACAGAATTTTCAATCATTCTATTATCACCTGCTGCCCCAGCCCATTTTTAGTCTGAACAGAGTCCGCAAATTCACAAAACTATACATATTGTTGCTGTTTTTTTATGGGAGTAGTACAATAAAGGTATAGGAAATATTAAATTATCATAATATTTGTGTATTAGCGGGGGAATAAGATGGAAATAAAGGATATGCAGGCTTTTTATGCCATTGTCGAGGAAGGAAATATCAGCCACGCGGCTATCAGGCTGAGTATTGCCCAGCCTGCCCTGAGCCGTCAGATGAAGAAGCTGGAAACCAGCCTGGGGGTGCAGCTTTTTGAGCGGGGCAGCAGGAGGATAAGGCTGACGGATGCAGGGCAGCTCCTGTATTCCAGGGTAAAGCACATCCTGGGCATGGTGGACGGCACCCTCAGGGAGATTACGGATATCGGCTCCGGGGTGGCAGGCACTATCAAGCTGGGCACCGTTACCAGCTCCGGCGCCATGCTGATACCGCAGCTGGTGGCGGATTTTCACCGCGCCTATCCTATGGTGAACTTCAACATCTGGGAGAGTGACGGAGCCCGTATCCTGGAACTGCTGGACAGCCATATCATAGAGCTGGCCATTACGAGAACCCAGGTGGACAGCAGCACATACGAGTCCATCGTGCTGCCGGATGAGCCCCTGGTGCTGGCCATGCACAAGGATTTGTGCTGCTGCGGCGCAGAACCTGATAGGATACACATCCATGAACTGGAAGACAAGCCGCTTCTGGTGCCGCTGCGCTGGCATACGGGCTTTTTGGAGCAGTGCCAGAAGCACAAGTTTGAGCCAAATATCCTGAGTGTCAGCGACAGCCAGATTCAGAATATCCTGTGGACCCAGATGGGCATCGGCATTTCCCTGGTGCCCCTGTCGGTGCGCAGCATGGTGAATTCTGACAAGGTTATCTTCAAGCATCTGGTGGAATCCGAGATACATACCCATACTGTGGTAGCGTGGCTGAAAAACCGCACCCTGTCCAGCAGCTGTACCCATTTCCTCAATCTGTTCCGCAAGAAATACGTGAATAAATAAACAGCTATGGCATAAGAAATAAATTGGCAGATAAAATGCCGGGCTGGCGGATAAAATGATAAATGAATGGATAAAGGAATGAGCGTGAAGGATATGAAGGGACGCAAGGTACTGATTGTTGAGGACGAAAGGCGGATTGCCCGCTTTTTGCAGATGGAGCTGGAGCATGAGGGATGCACTGCGGCTGTGGAGGATAACGGCAGCCGTGCCTGTGAGCGGCTTGCCCGGGAGGAGTACGATATTGTCCTGCTGGATGTGATGCTGCCGGGGCTGGACGGGTTTTCCGTCTGCCGCAAGGTGCGGGAGTTTTCCCAGGTGCCGATTATTATGCTGACCGCCCGGGATGATATTGAGGACAAGGTGCAGGGGCTGGATATCGGCGCGGATGATTATATCACCAAGCCTTTTGCCACGCCGGAGCTCCTGGCCAGGATGCGGGTGGTGCTGAGACGGCAGGCGGCTGCTTCCGGCAGTGACGGCAGCGAGGAAGTCCTGTCCATCAAGAGGCTCTGCATGTATCTTGCCCGCCATGAGGTCATGGTGGGGGATGTGCATGTGGAACTGACCAAAAAGGAATATGACCTTCTGGAATACATGATGCGCAACAAGCGCACCGTACTGAGCCGGGACCAGATTTTGTCCAATGTGTGGGGCTATGACTACATGGGGGATACCAACGTGGTGGATGTCTACATCCGCTATCTCCGGCAGAAGCTGGATGACAAATTTGGCGAGAAGTATATTCATACCATGCGGGGGGTAGGCTATGTTATCAAGGAGTAGCCGCCTGCGCTTTCTGCACAGGCTGCGGCTTTTGCGCCTGTCCCGGATGCCCAGGCTGCGGATTTCCGTCAAGCTGACCCTGGTGTATGCGGTGCTGATGGTGGTGCTGCTCTTTGCCACCTGCACCTTTACGGCAGTGGGAATTTATTATACCCAGTACCATCAGGTGGAACGGGAGCTGTCCTTCAGCATTTTTGACGCACTGCACCAGCTGCAGAACAAGTTTGGCACCGTGGAGGAGCATGTGACGGCAACCCTGCCTGTGCCGCCTCATTTCAAGAAGGAGGATGGTGAAAAGGCGAAGCGCGTCTATATGCAGCATGACAGCATCAAGCAGGATGCGCTATTTGCTCAGCCGGCAGGCGAGGCTGCACAATACGTCAGCGGCAAGGTGATTATCAGCCGCAACGATATCCGGCAGAATATGGCGGAAAACATGACCTTTGGCATGGTGCCGGGCGTTTTTCTGAAGATAACCGATGAGGGCGGCGATGTGGTGTATGACAGCGATGTGTATTCGCCCTCCCTGGCCAGGCTCCGGGAGCATATCAGGGAGCAGCCGCCCCTGTGGGCAAATCCCAATTTTCAGGTGGTGGAAATCGGCAATTTCGTGATTTATTACAAGGAAGTGCCGGTGGTTATCAACGGGGAGCCATACAGCCTGCATTTTTTCCGGACGATTACCACGGAGACCAGGCTCCTGGGGCTCATTCAGCAGATTTTGCTGGTGGAAATGGTGCTGGGGCTGGTGCTGGCCCTGTTTCTGGGGTATTTTGTCAGCCAGAGGCTCTTGCAGCCTATCCGCAGCATGACGGATACCGTGAAGTCCATCGAGGTAAGCGAGCTGGGCACCAGGCTGGAGGTGTCCTCCACCAAGGACGAGCTTTCTGAGCTGGCTGTGACCTTCAACGGCATGCTGGATCGTATCCAGCGGGGCTTTGACCAGCAGCAGCGGTTTGTGTCGGATGCCTCCCATGAGCTGCGCACGCCGGTAACTGTGATAAAGGGATATTCTGATATGCTGAGCCGCTGGGGCAGGCATGACGAGGAAACTTTGCAGGAGGGGCTGGAGGCTATCGGCTCCGAGGCGGAGAATATGCAGGAACTGATAGAAAAGCTGCTCTTTCTCGCCCGTGCCGACCAGAAGCGGCAGATTCTGCACCTGGAACCGCTGGATATGCAGGCGCTGGTGGGGGATGTGTTCAGGAAAATGCAGCTGACGGCTACGGACCACCAGCTGCAGCTTTTGGCCAATGAGCCGGCCCTGGTGCTGGCGGACAAGGTCACCATGCGGCAGATGCTGAGGATTTTTTTGGAAAATGCGGTGAAGTATACCCCGGCAGGGGGCGTTATCCGCCTGTCTTCCAGCCGCTGCCCTGAAGATGCAGGCTGTCTGGAGCTGATGATTGAGGACACGGGCATCGGTATTGCCCGGGAAGAGCAGGAGAAGATTTTCCAGCGGTTTTACCGGGTGGACAGCTCCCGCACCAAGGAGGCGGGGCAGCCTGGGGGCACGGGCCTGGGACTGTCTATTGCCAAGTGGATTGCCGACCGGCACGGTATAGAAATCAAGGTGGACAGCCAGCCGGGGGCAGGCACCAGGTTTACCCTGAAAATTCCCTTGCAGGTGGTGCAGGGATAATTTTAGGCAAAAAAAGCGCGTAACAGCTGAAGAGTTGTTACGCGCTTTTGCAGTTCAGTATTACTGCTATGGGATTGTTTGCTTGCGAATTGGCATGGACGCCGCCATCTCAGCAGAACTTGGCAATCTCCGTATACAGCTTATCAGGATTTATCGGCTTGCTCACATGGCTATTCATTCCATGCTCAAGGCACTTCCTGATATCTTCATCATAGGCATCCGCAGTCATGGCAATAATAGGAATCGTAGCCCCATCCTGATGATGTGAGCGGCGTATCTTGTCAGTAGCCTGATACCCGTTCATCACAGGCATGCGTATGTCCATGAGTATCAGCTGATATGTCCCCTCCGGGGCATTCTCAAAGGTATTCACCGCTTCCACGCCATTGTTGGCCACATCCAATGTGGCTCCCTTGCTCTGCAGCAGCATGGTGGCAATTTCCTGATTCAGCAGGTTGTCCTCCGCCAGCAGCACATGGAGACGCTTAAAGTCAAAATCCTTCACATCCTTGTGCCAGTTTTCCTCCGCATCCAGGCTTTCCTCCAGCATGATGTGCAGCTCAAAGGTCGTGCCCTTGCCCAGCTGGCTTTCCACGGCGATGGTGCCTCCCAGCATGTCGATGTATTTCTTCACGATGGAAAGCCCCAGCCCGGTGCCGTTAGGGTTCTGCACTTCCAGGGATTCCTCCTGGGAGAAGGCATCATAAAGCTTAGGCAGGAACTCTGCGCTCATGCCGATGCCGGTGTCGGACACGATAATCTTTACCCATTTCTGGTTTGGCGATTTTACCTGCGCCATTTCTCCCTCGGTCATGCTGTCCGCTTCCAGCAGGCCGGCACTGAAGCTTATGGAGCCTCCCGGCTTGGTGAACTTTACGGCATTACTCAGGAGGTTCAGGAGGATTTCCTGCAGCTTCAGCTTGTCGGAGATGATATTCCGGGGCAGCCTGTCATCCAGGTCGATATTCAGCCGGAGCTGCCTCTCAGCCGCCGCCATCGAAACGCTGGTGACGATTTCCTCTATCATATCCTTGGCGGCAATCCATTCCCGGCTTACCTTTACCTTGCCGCTTTCGATGCGGGTCAGGTTCAGGGTGTCGTTGATGAGGGACAGCAGCAGCTCCCCGGAATGTTTGATTTTATGCAAATATTCCGTCCGCTGGCTTTCGTCCTCCGTGTTCAGGGCGAAATTGGTAAAGGAAAGTATCCCGTTCAGGGGGGTGCGCATGTCATGGCTGATGCCGGACAGGAAGATGGACTTGGACTCGTTGGCCTTGTCCGCCTCCATGATGGCCTGCTCCAGCTCCTCCAGATGCCGCCTTTCTGCCAGGTACTGCCTGGTGATGTCGCTCTGGATAATAAAGATGCTGGTGCGGGTCTTGTCCAGATAAAATGCCTGCATCCTCCGGCGGCAGTCGCTGCCGTCCACATTCTTTGAATCGTAGGAAAAGTCGTACATGGACAGCTTGTCCAGCCTGTCCACGATGCAGTCCAGGGACATCTGGCTGAAAAGCTCCTCGGCGCGCACTTTTTCAGGGTACACCTCCAGGATGGAGTGGTACAGTTCCTCATCGTAAAACAGGGGCTTGTCAGGGGTGTTCTCAATTACGCCTGTCTCCTTGCTGAAAAAGGTCATGGTGCCGGTAAGGTTGTTGACGATGGCCACCTTTGTATAGCCCAGTTCCGTCAGCTTGTCGGAGATAATATAGTTGATGAACTTGTTGGTAATATCATAAAAATAAACAAAACATTCAATGTGGCCCGTCTTGCCGGTGAAAAGGCTCACGTTGCACTCCACCATAATCGGTGACAGGTCGTCACAATGGCGCCGGTACTCGATGCTGAAATCCCTGTCCCTGGTCACGTACCTGTGTACCAGGTGGTCCAGATTCATTTCCCTGGCCACGCTCTCCTTTTCATCAGGGGAGATAATCAGGTCCCTGAGCACCTCCATAGAGGCGATGTAGCTCATGCCTGCGGCAAGCTTCAGGGCATGAGGGGAGTTGGCCATGTAGTCCAGCAGCTTGTTGTCCGTCAGGTCAAAGTGGCACTTGGACAGAAGGTTGGTGTTGCTGGCGGTGTGCAGCATTTGCAGTTCCTTGTCGTACTGCTGCTGGCGGAGCTTTTCTGCCGTAATGTCCATGCCTACGCCGTAGGCGTCTGTAGGCGCATCGCCGCTGTCATTCTGGGGCAGGGTATAGATCAGCCTCTCCCAGTGGGGCGGCTGTCCCGGGAACTGCTTGAACTTCACATCGCAGGTGGCTGATTTGCCGGTCCTGACCGACTGGTTCATGCGGCGGAAGTCCTCCAGGCTTTCCGCTGCCAGATGGTGCTCAAAGCTTTTGGGCGCACCAAAAAGCTTCTGGGGCAGGGCATGTTTCTTTTCGATATGGCTGGATACCTTGTTGTCCAGAAATTCCATAGTGCCGTTGACGATATCGTAGTGCCATACCACCAGCCCGGCACCGCTGGCAACCTCGTGGTATGCCTTTTGGGATTCTGCCAGGGCCTGCTCGCTGCGCTTTTCAGCATTGATATCCGTCAGCACCATGTACACCAGGGCGGTATCTGCATCGTGGGGCACGTATTTCACCCTTGCCTGCAGCCAGATGAAATTCTGCGCCCCCTTGGGGTAAAAGCGGCAGTTGCAGGTAACGGAGGGGATGCCGTTTGACATCTGCTTTATGGCATAGGCGATCTGCCAGGCATCCTCAGGATGCAGGCATGCCTTGATGGCGGATTCTTCACTGTCCGCCAGGGTAATATCACTTTCTGCCAGGTTGAGCATTTCCAGCAGGGCGGGATTGGCCTGCACCAGCCGGTAGGACTGGCTGCCGGTCTGCCATTCGTATACGCAGATGCCGGAGGGCACGTTGAACAGGGTTTCCCTCAGCTGGCTGATCATGTCCTGCTGGGCGCATTTTTCGGTGATGTCCTCGATGGTGCCGATGATGCCTACCACCTCATCGCCGATGACCAGCGGCGCCTTGCTGACGATGACATCCTTGGGGGTGCCGCTGGCATCCAGCAGCTTGCCGGTGACATGCTTTTCCGTGTTGCCGGCAAGGATTTCTGCATCGTCAATCAGGGGCGGGAACTGGTAGTTGACAGCACCCAGTTCCTCAACAGTGTGCCCCACAAGCTCGTCCAGGGTGAGACCCAGAAAATCCAGCTGCGCCTTGTTGGCACCCATAAAGCGGGAGTCCATGTCCTTCCAGAAGATGTTGACGCCGGCACTGTCCAGGATTTTCTGGTAAAGATTATTCAGTTGCAGGTCAGAGGGGTTGAATTTGTCCATGCAGTACACCTCGCAAAATTTGCTCATCCGATATGATGGGCAGCCCGGAGCTGCTCCGGGCCGCCTGTGGCCGCGCCTGTCAGATGCTCTTGGTAATCAGGGCGATGAATACCAGATCCTCTGTGCCGCAGTTCTCGATGCTGTGCCCCTCGCCGTCCGGGCAGAAGGTGGTGGTGCCGGCACCAATTTTCATTTCCTTGCCGTTGTCGCTGTAGAGGGCCTCTCCCTGCAGGATGTGGTAGGTCTCAGTGTTGCCGTGGTGCTCGTGGTAGCCGATGGAGCAGCCTGCCGGGATGGTCACCCTGGCAAACATGTCGTTGCCCCCCAGCTGCTCTGCCCCCAGGATGTGGCAGATGGTGATTTCGCCTTTGCCGTTTGCCTTGTTCTGTGCCTTTACTTCGTTTGCAGGAATTAATGCCATGATAATCTCTCCTTTTAATTCTTTTCTTACATTCTCCATGCAATATGGTATAATAATACATAATTCTACAGAAAAAGTAAAATTCCTGCCGAAAGAATGATTTTTCAGCGGATTTTGCCGTGAATTTTACAAAAAATGATATGCTTATGGAGGTAGCCTGTGATTTATTTATTGAAATTTGGGGCCAGCTTCGTGCTGCCGCCGGGAATTTTTTTCGTCTGCTTCTGGCTTCTGTCGCTGTACCTGTGGCGGAGGCAGGAAGTGAGGGCGGCAGCCGCCCTCTTTCTGGTGACGGGAGTTTTTTATCTCCTGTCCACCCAGCTGGTGTCTTCCATGCTGATGGGCAGCCTGGAGAGGGTCTATGAGCAGCCGCCTGCGCCTGCGGGGGATGTGATTGTGATGCTGGGAGGCGGCGCCACCGGCGATACTCCCAACATGGGGGAGCAGGGCAATCTCTGTGCCTCCCCTGCCAGCCGCCTGATGGCGGCGGCGGAACTTTACAACAGGCTCCATGTGCCGGTGCTGGTGTCCGGGGGGCAGGTCTATGCGGACAGCGGCCCGGAGGCGGTGATTGCCAGGCGGGAGCTGATGCGGCTGGGAGTGCCGGAGTCGGATATCCTGCTGGAGCCGGACAGCCTAAACACCCGGCAGAATGCCGTTTTCAGCGGGCGCATCCTGCGGGAGCAGGGGCTGTCCCGTCCCGTGCTGGTGACCTCGGCCTTTCACATGGAGCGTTCCGTGCTGAACTTTGAGAAGGAGGGCTTTCAGGTGACGGCTTATCCTGCGGACTACCGCACTAACCGGCAGCAGATTTTCCATTACAACAAGCTGATGCCCTCTACTGCTGCCCTGGATGACAGTGTGATTGTCTTCCGGGAAAAGCTTCGCTACCTGGTGACCAGGTATCTGGAATAGGGCCTCAGCTGGCAGCCCTAAGGGAACAGGCCGGGGCAGGGAGGAACGGCATAGGGGGATGATGTGCCGGAAGATAGCTGACAAAGGACAGGAGAGATGGGGAGATAGCTTTTTGATGTGGTTTTCTCAATAGGGGGAATAAGATGGCAGACAATGTAAATAATAATACCAGGGATATGACCGAGGGCAGCCCTGCCAGGCTGATTTTGTTTTTTACCCTGCCCTTGATTGCAGGCAATATCTTTCAGCAGCTGTACGGCTTTGTGGATACCCTGATTGTGGGGCGGTTTCTGGGGGTGGAGGCGCTGGCGGCGGTGGGGTGCACCGGCTGCCTGATGTTTCTGCTGGTGGGCTGCATCATCGGCCTGACCGCCGGGCTCACCATCATCACCGGCCAGCGGTTCGGAGCCAAGGACTACGAGGGAGTACGGCGCAGCGCCGCCGCCTGCGTGGTGCTCACGATGGCAGCCAGCCTGATGACCGCCTTTATCGGTGCTTATTTTGCCCGGGACATTCTGGTGCTGATGGATACGCCGCCAGATATTCTGGCGGGGGCAGAAGCATTCATTTCTATCGTGGTGGGGGGCTCGCCCCTGTTCAGCGTCTTTATCGTGGGGGCAAATCTCCTGCGGGCTTTGGGGGACAGCCGCCATCCCACCATTTTCCTCGCCACTTCCCTGTGCATCAATATCCTGCTGGAGCCTTTATTTCTGCTGGTATTTGAATGGGGGATTCCTGGGGCGGCGGAGGCCATGATTGTGTCCCAGGCCCTGGGGGGCATCATTGTGTGGCTCTATATCTGGCGCCGGGTGCCGGTGCTGAAGATTCAGCCTGGCGACTGGCGGCTGGACAGGGGCTTTCTCTGGCAGCATATCCGGGTGGGGGTGCCGATGGCCTTCCAGACCTCCATCATCGCCATTGGAGCCGTCATCCTGCAGGTGGCCCTGAACGGGCTGGGGCCTGTGGCGGTGGCTTCCTATGCGGCTGCCCAGAAGGTGGAGACCATCGCCCTGATGCCCATGATGTCCTTCGGCATCGCTATGGCGGCCTATACGGCACAGAACTACGGCGCCAGGAAGCTGGGGCGCATCAAGAAGGGCGTGAACCAGTGCATCATGATGTCAGGGGTGTTCAGCATCCTGGTGGGGATTTTCAATATCGTCTTCGGCTCCCAGCTGATGTTCCTGTTTGTGGGGGACGGGGAGCCCCAGGTAATTGACTACGGGCAGGTGTACCTGACCACCACGGGGGTCTGCTACTGGATTCTCGCCCTGCTGTTTATCTACAGGAACACCTTGCAGGGCTTGGGCAAAAGCTTTGTGCCTACCTTTGCCGGCATCATGGAGCTGGTGATGCGTGCCGCAGTAGCCATCGGGCTGGTAAAGGTGCTGGGCTTCTGGGGAGCGGCTATGGCAAGCCCTGCCGCCTGGATAGGTTCCTGCGTGCCTCTGGCGGTTGCCTATTATTATACCCTGCGGAAGCTGAAGCAGGAGGCCCGGGAAATCCTCAGCGCGAGGTGAGGGGCGGCGGGAAAAATCCCTTGGATAAAATGAATTAAGTGTTGCAAATTTTCATGCAATTACATTTTCGTTGCATAAACAGGAAAAATATCTACCAATGTCTGACAAAAACGAGTATAATGAATAGTGTAATCTGTTGTGATTTCCATAGGGAGGTAATATTAATGAGTTTAACTTTGAAATCCGGCTTTTCCTTTGACTATGACAATCTCGTAGGCGAGGGCAAGGTAACCAAGGCTGACGTGGAGGCTTTGTCTGACAAGATCCAGGCGGCTGTCGAGGCTATCAAGGTCATGCGGAAGGACGGTATCATCCGCGGCCATCTCTCCAAGGACGGCACTCCTGAGAAGGTTTATTTCTCCCAGCTGCCATACGTGGAGGAAGGCCATCTGAACAGCCCTGCTTCTATGGCTCATCTCCAGGAGCTGACTGACTCTGTCAGGAACCGGGTTGATGCGGTGGTTTCCTTGGGCATTGGTGGTTCCTACCTGGGGGACAAGGTAATCTTTGACGTGCAGTGCGGCGAGTTCTGGAATTCCATGAGCACCGAGGAGCGGGACGGACTGCCTCAGATTTATTTCAGCGGCCAGAATATCGACCCTAGAAGGACCGGCGATATCATCCGCCAGCTGGCCAGGAGCGCCAAGGTATGCCTGAGCCACAAGAAGCGCAAGTTCGTGGTAAGCCTGATGGTTATCTCCAAGTCCGGCGGCACCCTGGACACCATGTCCAACTTCATGGTCATCTATGATGCCCTGAAGCAGAACCCTGATATCGAGGTTGAGGTTGTGGCTGTAACCGACCCTAACGAGGAGAAGCCAACCCTCCTGAAGAAGCTGGCTATGGAGAACAACTGGCCTCAGTACAGCGTGCCGGACGGCGTAGGCGGCCGCTTCTCCATCTTCTGCGATGTGGGACTGGTGCTGGCTGCTGTCTGCGGCTTCGACATCAAGGCATTCCTGGATGGTGCCAAGGATATGGACCAGGCATGCCTGGGTGATGATGTATGGGAGAACCCGGCCCTGTTGAATGCAGTGCTGAAGTTCATCGCTGCTGAGAAGTACGGCCGCGATATGGAGGTTATGATGCCTTATGGCGACTACCTGAAGTCCGTATCCGAGTGGTATATCCAGCTTTTGGCCGAGTCCCTGGGCAAGTCCGTTGACCGTGAGGGCAACGAGGTATTCTACGGCAGGACCCCTATCGTGGCTGTGGGCACTACCGATATGCACGCCCAGACCCAGCAGCACCAGGAGGGCAAGCTGAACAAGGTGGTTCAGTTTATCCGCATTGAGAACTGGGACGAGGACTATGTAATTCCTAACGTATTCCCTGAGGCTCAGAAGCTGGCTGATATTTCCGGCGTGAAGATGAGCCAGGCTCTGGAGGTTGCCCGGGAGTCCAATGCCAAGGCGCTGGCTTCCAACAACCGCTTCAATGCTCTGTTCTCCCTGCCTAAGCTGGATGCCTACAACCTGGGCCAGCTGCTGTACATGCTGGCGCTGTCTATTGCCTATGAGGGCGAGCTGGCTGATGTGGACGCTTTCAACCAGCCGGGCGTAGAGGCATACAAGCGCATCATGGGCCCTAGCCTGCAGGAAGTAAAGGCAAAGGGCTGATAGCGGGAACTGCGGCCTGAAGCCCTGTATCCCTTGCATCATTGTTCGTTATTCATTATGCTCCGCCTGTCCCGTGGTGTTTTTGCCACGGGCCGGGCGGAGTATTTTTGTGGAATTTTTTAGAGAAATTTGGCAGGAATCTGACAAATTTTATAGGAAAAATCAAGCTTGTCCGCAAATTGTGCACATAATTTCGTGAATTGACAATATATTTCGTGAATTACAGAGACAAATGGACACAAAAGATTGTATAATAGAGTAGTATAGGAGAATCGTGCAATTTGCTCATAATTTTTATTGAAAAGAACACATTCAAAGAAGCGATAAGAAATTTTCCGCCACAGCAGTGATGTTTAAGATAGGGCAATAATTTCAGGGGAGGATGAATTATGGAGAAGGGATGGCTGCAAAAGCAGATTGGCATTATTGTCGGCATTGTGGCTTGTGTATGTATTTTTGCGCTGGTGCATTATGACTCCGTGCTGGACACGGAGAAGGTGGATGTGGACAAGAGGCTGTACCACGTGGGGGTAATCCTGGACAGCAGCATTATGGACAGGGGATGGAACCAGGCTCATTATGAGGGATTTCTGGCGGCCACCCAGGAACTGGGGGTGCAGATCCACTACAAGGATTATATCACTAATGACCAGGTGGAACAGGCAGGGGAGGAGCTGATTGCGGAAGGCTGCCGGGAGATTTTCGGCACCAGCTTTGACTATGGCGAGGGGATGAAGGCCCTGGCTGCCAGGCATCCCGATATTTATTTCTTTCATGGCTCAGGCGTGGAGACAATGGAGAATATGTCCACTTACTTCGGCAGGATGTATCAGGCACGCTATCTCAGCGGCGTGGTGGCGGGGCTTTGTACCAGGACCAATCATGTGGGCTATGTGGCGGCTATTCCTATCGTGGAGGTTATACGGGGCATCAATGCTTTTACCCTGGGGGTGCGCAGCGTCAATCCGGAGGCGGTGGTGCATGTGCGCTGGTCAGGCAGCTGGGATGACAGCGAGAAGGAAAAACAGGTGGCCAATAAGCTGCTGGATGATTTCCCGATTGATTTGATTACTTATCATCAGAACAGTGATGTTATTTCTTTTGAGGCCGCCAAGCGGGGCGTCAGGAGCGTGGGCTACCATTATGACAATGTAGGGGAGCATAATGGCAGCATGGTGACGGCGGCGGTGTGGGACTGGAAAAAGCTTTATGTAAAGCTGATCAAGGACTGCATTGACGGCCGATTCCACAGCAGGGCCTACTATCTGGGCATGGATGACCAGGTGGTGGATATTGCCCCGGTATTTGACGGGGTACTGAATGATGAGCAGAAGCAGGTGGTGCAGGCTGTCCGGCAGCAGCTGGCCGAGGGAGACTGGGATGTTTTTTACGGGCCGGTCTGCGACCAGAGTGGCATCCGCAGGATACGGGAGGGGGAAACCTTGTCCGACAGGGGGCTGCTGCATGATATGAACTGGCTGGTTCAGGGAACGGAGGGGAAAATCAGTGATGGCAATGAATAAAAAGAGCAGGCGGCGCCTTTTGGCCCTGCAGCGCATACTTATTGCAGGTATTTTGCTGTTTTCTGTTTCCCTGAGCGTTATCCTAATGTTCCGGGACAGGCTTTCCCTGCTGCTGGTATCCAATGTCCAGACTGAGCTGCTGGATATTACCCGTCAGAACAGCATGTATGTGGACGGCAAGATTGCAGGTATTTTTTCCAGCATGGAGTATGTGGCCAGGGATCTGGCCTGGAGCAAGGACGGCACAGCCCGGAGGGTGCGCTACCTGACTGAGATCAATAATTTTACCCGGGTAGGTGCGGTGGATATTTATGGCCGCGGCCTGGACGGGCCTGATATCAAGCTGAAGGATTTTCCGGGCATTAAGCTCTCCCTGCGGGGTGAGAGGAAGGTTGTCTATACCAGCAGGACGGCCTTTGACAATCTGAATGCTATGGTGTTTTCCGTGCCGATTCAGATGTCCGGCTATATTATGGGCAGTGTCTACGGCATCCTGGATGTGAATGCCCTGAAGACTATGTTCAATTTCAGTGCCTTTGACGGCAACGATGAGAGCTTTATTATTGATGCCGAGGGAAGGATGTTCGTGCAGGCCAGAAAGTGGGAGCTGGCCAGGTATATGGACAGCTACCTGGTCGGCTGGCAGCAGCCTGACGCGGCGCCGGAGCTGGTGCGCCTCTACACCAAGGTCCGTCAGAACCGGTATGGCGTAGAGCGTATTGTCATGCCGGATGGCAGCCAGTATTACCTGGCCTGCCGCCCCCTTTCCTCAGTCAGCGATCTGTATGTGCTGGATGTGATTCCCACCTATGTGATACAGGAAAGGATTACCGGCATCCTGAACTCCGTGACGCTGATTCTGGGGATAATGCTGCTCCTGCTTTTGGGGGGCTA
This sequence comes from Selenomonadaceae bacterium, assembly GCA_022786545.1. Classification (GTDB taxonomy): domain Bacteria; phylum Bacillota; class Negativicutes; order Selenomonadales; family Selenomonadaceae; genus Anaerovibrio. The sequence continues at coordinate 5,472 of JALFXV010000083.1, read as the reverse complement.
TGGCTTTTCCGAGTGGCGGCAGCTGAAATCCCAGGAGAAGATCTACGACCTGGCTTATTCGGACAGCCTGACGGAGCTGGGCAATCTGGAAAAGTACAAGCTGGATCTGCTGGAAATGCTGCGGAAGAATTTGCTGAAGGATTTGGCAGTGATTGTGGTGAATATCCGGGGCATGAAGGCAATCAACGACTTCATGGGCTACAAGTACGGCAATATGGTGCTGAAACTGGTAGCGGACAGGCTGAAGGCAGGCTGCCGGGAGGGGGAGAACTGCTACAGGAGCAACAGCGATATGTTCTACCTGGTGTGGCGGGGCTGTGACCGCAGGGAGCTGGAAAGCAGGCTCCGGGAACTTCTGGAGGGCATTACTGAGGCTTATGCCCGGAAGGAGGGCAGCAGGCTGTACCTGACGGCAGGGGTGTACATCGTCCGGCTGGAGGATTTTGCCAGCGAGGAAGATAAGCGCAGGCAGGAAATCGCCAGTGCCGTGGAGGGACAGCTGAATATCAATGACGTGCCGGTGGAGTACGGCGGCGGGGCGCCGGAGATGGATGAAAGCTGGCCGATGGATGTGGCAGGCAACGCCCGCCTGGCAGGCAAGCAGATAGTGCAGCCTAACTGCAATGCCGTCAGCTTCTTTGATGAAAAGGTCGTCAGGAAGATGAAGCAGGAGAAATCCCTGGAGGACGGCTTCCAGGCGGCCATGCAGAACGGGGAGTTTGTGGTGTACTTCCAGCCCAAGTACGATGTCAGGGGCAAGAGCCCGGTACTTAGCGGGGCGGAGGCGCTGGTGCGCTGGATCAGCCCGGAGCATGGCTTTTTGCCGCCGTATATTTTCCTGCCCCTCTTTGAACGGGACGGCAATCTGGAAACCCTGGACAGGCATGTGTTTGAGCTGGTGTGCCGCCAGCTGGCGGCATGGCGTCAGGAGGGGCGCCAGCTGGTGCCTGTGTCCGTCAACATTTCCCGGCGCAACATCGCCCAGGGGCGGCGCTTTGTGGAGGACATAGAGCGGACGATGGCCAAGTACGGCATTGACAAGGAACTGATTGAGCTGGAGGTGCTGGAAAACGATGCCTCTGTGGACGAGGATACGCTGATTACCTTCCTGCATGCCATCAAGTCCAGCGGCTTCAGGATTGCTATGGACGATTTTGGCAGCGGCTATTCCTCCCTGGGGCTGCTGTACGGCATGCCCATTGACTGCCTGAAGCTGGACAAGGGGCTCTTTGACGGCTGGCAGGAGGATATGTCCGACAGCGATACCAGCCTGGTGCGCCATATTATCCAGGTGGCCCATGAAACTGGCCGCGTGGTGGTGGCGGAGGGCATCGAGCAGAAGTATCAGGTGGAGCTCCTGCGCAGGTTCCAGTGCGATTATATCCAGGGCTATTATTTCTGCAAGCCGATACCGGCGGAGGATTTTGTGGAATTTATGGAGAAGGAAAGAATGTAGCAGGTGGTTGTATGGCATATCTTGGCACGGAAATCGATATGGAGCTGGACAGTTTTTTCCTCCTGTATATGCTGTTGCGGCCGGTTTTGTTTTGTACATTGTATCTGGATGCTTTCAGGGACAGGCTGCGCCTGTCCCTGCCTGTATTTCTGGGGGGGCTTGGCGGCCTTGCAGCTGCTGCAGGCGGCAGTGATCGATATGGCGGCGGGATATGTGGATTTTGCCCTGTGCCTCTACCTGACCGCTGCAGTGAATATTGCCTACTACAAGCTGGCAGGGGATGTGGCGTGGGACAGGCTTCTGATGTGCGTGCTGCTGGTATCGCCCACCGTATCCCTGGTGCAGAGTGCCGGCCTCATGGCCTATGACAGGCTGGAGGGTGGCTTTTCTGCCCATCTGGTGAACCTGCTGGTGATGCTGGCAGGCTACGGGGCTGCCCTGTATCCCTCTCTGCTGGTGCTGCGCCGCATCAAGAGGTGCATCTGGGAGGAGGGGGTAGTGACTCCCTGGGACAGGCGGCATTTTTTGCTGGCCATGAGCGTGCTGTTTTTTGCTTCCATCTGCCTGAGGGATTTTGCCCAGCCCAGGTCCTGGAATATCCTGGTGGGCAGGGTACTGATTTTTGCGGTGGTTTTTTATGTGATTTACTTCAGCTTCAAGCTGCTGGACGAGGTGCGGGAAAAGCAGCGGCTCAGCAACGAGCTGGCGGTGCTGGATGCGATTTATCACTCGGAGCAGGAGTTTTTTGACATGCTGCTCCACAACTGCGAGAAGACCCAGCGGCTGCACCACGATATGCGCCATCACGGCCTTGCCCTGGTGAACTATCTGGAGCAGGGGGCATACGCCGAGATGAAGGAGTACCTGGCAGGCTGCCTGGGGGAGCTGGAACGGGTGACGGCGCCCCTGGTCATGTGCGGCAACCAGCTGATTGACGGCATCACCTGGCACTGGCAGCAGCGCTTCAAGGAGGAGGGGCTGAACCTTTTGTGCGATATCAGGCTGGAGGAGATTTTTGTCCGGGATATAGATATGGCGATTGTGCTGGGCAACCTGCTGGAAAACGCCTTTCACGCTATGGAAAGGCTGCTGCCTGACAATGGCGGGACGGCGGTGATGAAGCTGGTTTCCAGGGGGGAGATGATTCTGCTGCTGGTGGAAAATCCCTGCCAGCCGGAGGAGGCCGGCTCTGAGTACAGGGCTTCGGAGGGGGATTTTGAGCAGCTGGGCACGGGGCTGAGGAATGTGGGCAGGATTGTGGACAAGTATCACGGCTACATGCGGCTGGTGAAGAAGGGCGGCGTTTTTTCGGCCAAGCTGGTACTGAGGAATGAGAGGGGGCTGGGCATGAGGATTTTGCTGTATGATGATGAAAGGGCGGAGCTGGACAGGCTCCATGATATTCTGGCGGAGGTTTTGCGGGACAGGAACATTCAGGCAGAAATCTGTACCGCTGTTTCGGCTGACGAGCTCTGGGGGCATCTTCTGCGGCAGGAGCCGGATGTGGTCTTTCTGGATATATATCTGGAGCAGGGCAGCATGGGCACAGAGCTGGCTGCCAGGCTCAGACAGGAGAAGCATGAGTTCAAGCTGGTTTTCGTGTCCTTCAGCAACGGCTTTGCGTCGGAAAGCTACAGGGCCGGGGCTGATTATTACCTCCTGAAGCCTGTCACCAGGGCGGCGGTGGAGCAGGCACTGGACAGGCTGCAGCTGCCGGAGGCGGAGCCGTGCCTGACGGTGGATACCGGCAGGCGGTATCTGACCTTGAATGTGCAGAAGGTAATCATGGTGGAGGTGGACAATAAGGTCTGCTACCTGCATACTGTCAGCGGCGTGATTAAGGAGTATTGCCCCCTGTATGTTTTTGATGAGCTTTTGCAGTGGGATTGCTTTTTTAAAGTAAATCGTAGTACAATTGTAAACATGAATTATGTCGAAAAGCTGGAGGGCAACGTCTTCTGCATCAGGGGCGGATTGCGGGCAGCCATGCGCAGCCGGGAGAGCAAGCAGGTGCGGGATGTTTATCTGGAGTGGATGTTCCGCCATCTCTGACGGGATTGGTTGCTAGAACTATGGTCTGTAGATGCCGGTCAGGGGATTGCCGGCAGGAAGGGAAGCACGATGGGGGATTTTGACAATCTGGAAGCGTTTAACGAGCTGGACAGGGGCAGCGTGGACAAGCAGAGGAAGCTTATCCGGGCCCTGACCATGCCTTATGAGACGGTGTACGGCGTCAGCATGGATACAGGGCTATGCACCTGCTATCGCATGAGCAAGTCCATGAACGAGTTTTATGACGATGTGAATATTGAAAGTGATTATGAGGACCATATCAGAAGGTATGTGGCCAAGGATGTGCTGGATGAGGACAAGTGCCTTTTTGATGATATCTGCTCCATCCGGCAGGTGAAGAGGATTTTTTTCCGCAAGCAGATGCACTACATCAACTATCGGGTGCTGCGGAACGGCAGGATAAGATATCAGCAGTGCCTGCTGGTGCAGCCTGATTCTGAGGAAAATGAGTTTGCGGTAGCTTTTAAGGACATTAACGAGGAAAAGAAGCTGGAGATTGCCCAGCAGCAGAGGATTGAAGAAGCCGTGGAGGAAGCCCGCCGGGCCAACAGGGCCAAGACGGTGTTCCTGTCCAACATGTCCCATGATATCCGCACCCCCATGAACGGCATTATCGGCATGACGGCTATCGCCGCCAGCCATGTGGATGACAGGGAGCGGGTGCTGGACAGCCTGAAGAAAATCAGCATGGCCAGCAAGCACCTTTTGAATCTCATCAATGAGGTGCTGGATATGAGCAAGATTGAGTCCGGCAAGGTGGAACTGAAGGAGGAGCCTTTTAATCTGGCGGAACTGGTGGACAGCCTTGTGTCCATGATGATGCCCCAGATTGAGTCCCATCACCATACCCTGAAGCTGCAGGTGGAGGAAATGGCGCACAGGCATGTAATAGGCGACAGCCTGCGCCTTCAGCAGGTGTTTACCAACCTGATGGGCAACAGCGTGAAGTATACGCCGGACGGGGGCGTGCTGACCCTGGCCGCGGCTGAGAGGCCCTGCGACAGGGAAGGCTGCGGCTGCTATGAGTTCCTGTTCGAGGATAATGGCATGGGCATGAGCGAGGAGTATGTCAAGAGGATTTTTGAGCCCTTCAGCCGGGCGGAGGATGAGAGGGTGGGCAAGATTCAAGGGACAGGCCTGGGCATGGCCATTACCCACAGCCTCGTGCAGATGATGGACGGGGATATCCAGGTGGAGAGCCGCCTGGGGGAGGGGACCCGCTTCACGGTGGCTGTGCATCTGAAGCTGCAGGAAAAGGGTGCCGAGGATGATGGCACGGGCTTTGAGGCGGCAGGGGGCGGCGAGTCCCTGGCTGGGATTGAGAGCCTTGATTTTTCCGGGCGGCGTGCCCTGCTGGTGGAGGATAATGACCTGAACCGGGAGATTGCCGTGGAAATTCTGGAGACTACGGGGCTGGCTGTGGAGGAAGCCGTTGACGGCAAGGAGGCTGTGCAGCAGGTTTCCCAGCATGAGGACGGTTATTATGATATTATCTTCATGGATGTGAGGATGCCGCGGATGAACGGGTATGAGGCTACCTGCGCCATCAGGGCTATGGGGCTGCCTTATTGCAAGACTGTGCCGATTGTGGCCATGACGGCGGATGCCTTTGCGGAGGATGTGCGGGCGGCAAAGGAGGCCGGCATGAATGAGCATGTGTCCAAGCCGCTGAACTTCAAGCATCTGGGCATGGTTATTAAGAAGTTGCTTAAATAAAATTGAATAGATTTCAGTTTGTAAAAAGAGATTTCAGTTTGTCGTAGTGCTTATTTGTAACTACGAGCATATACTGATTGAAATAATTTGGTAGTTCGTGGACTCTGTTCAGACATTTAAAGGGGACAGGTAGCGGCAGTACCCATAGAAAACACGCTCGCGCTCCTAGTTGTACCTAGCGGTGCTAAGTTCTCGCTGCGCCTTACGGCTTGCGAATCACTAAGCAC
>JALFXV010000046.1 GCA_022786545.1 Selenomonadaceae bacterium | reverse complement strand
TAATGATTGCTATGGAAGTTCTCCGTGAAGAATACGGCGATAAGTTCTTCAGCAAAGTATTCAAATCAATAACAGCTGATAACGGCAGCGAGTTTTCGCGTCTGTCTGAGCTTGAAGCGTATGGCGTATCGATATATTTCGCGCACCCTTATTCCTCATGGGAAAGAGCCCAGAACGAACGCCATAACAGAATCCTCAGGAGATACATCCCAAAGGGTGTTTCCATTGACTTGTATTCAAAGGCTTTGTAAATCTGATTATGGCTGATACAGTAGCCTATCAGGAAGTTATAGACAGGGAAAACAACCCTATCAAATATGCCATGAAAAAGGCGGGGTTGAACATCAAGAAGCTTTCCCTTCTGCTGGATGCACCATATCGCACTGTACAGGATTGGATTGCCGGCAAGAGAATGCCGCCATCCTGGTGTCGGAAGCTCATTATTGAGAAAATCGAAACATCCGCATAATTGTTGCTAGATAGCTGTGTCTTACAATCGGGACACAGCTATTTTTATGCCCTTGCTACATCAGATTTCAAGAAGAGCTTTGTGCGCTGGTAGGTCTTAATAGGCTGGATATGGCCGTTCTTGATGGCGGCTATTACATTCTGCCTTGTACATCCCAGCATATCCGCAACCTCGGTAGTATTAACAATCTCGTGCTGGGTAAAGCTGACAAAATCCTCTACAGATAAAGGTATTTCAACACCATTTTCCCAAAGTTCTCCCTCTGAACAATCCAAGTCCTCATTCCAAGACACTCCATAGCCTCCTGGCTCAACCTTTACCATTTGGAACAGGGCAGGCTCCTCCAGTGCTTCGAACTCTGGATAGTCCTTAATAATAGGCTTTACATCAAATTTCTTAATAACACCATTTTCAAAGAAAACCAACAGCTGCATATTTGACAATGGCACTACATTAGCAATTTTTATAGACAACATAAATATCACATCCTTATGAATAAAGCCGCCATTCAAGGCAGCTATTTAATTACTTCAACGGTGGCAGCTTCTTAATGGTTTTGTTATTCCACATATACTGCAATTCGTCTTTATGGGATAATCCCCATTCCTGAATCATTTTTACAGCCCTTGCTGGCAGGTCGCCCTCAATCATTTCCAGACTGTCGATTCTAAATATTCCGTTGTATTCACCATACACTGCATGAATATGTGGAGGATTATGTTCGTTTCTAAAAAATATCTTGATGACTATACCATAGAATCTCGTTATTTATGGCATACGCTTAACTCCTTTCATGCATTTATTATACCACACTGTTTTACATAAAACAAATATATTTTTACATATAAAATATTTTAAAATCATTTTTGCTATATTGACAGCACTTTACAATTTTTACGCTGCATAACCCTGATTCCGACCCATAGCTGCCAAGAACTCCATGATGATATCGGAATTTTTGGCAGTTTGGGCACAATCAGCCAAACTGCCAAAAATATTTCCTTGTCATTGTAAGGCTCACAAAACAGAATGATGCTTAAAGACATTTTTGCTAATATTTGTCGAATTTGTGTGTTTGCAATTTTATCATTTGAAAGTGCGTGATAGTAACTATTGATTTTTTATCACATACGCTCGATAAAAAAGTTTTATGCAAATTACGAACAGATGTGAAATATTCTGTGCATAGTTGTCCTATTAAGAACAAAGCAAGCAATTTCTTTGTTGGCTTGGTTGCTTGTGGAAATAAATCCATAAATTTTCTAAAAAGTCTACCCCAAATATGATTTTCGTTGTATAATGAGTCCATCGCGTAAACCTCCTGATTTTGTGGTTTTGGTCAACTCATTATACATCAGGATTGGGTTACGCGATTTTTATTTTTCAAAAAAGTTGTAAAGTGCTGTATGCTATTACATTGCTTAAATTTTTTGGTGTGGGATGTTAAAATTCTTTTCTCAAAGGCAGGAAAATTGTGCCCGGTGTAGAATAATACAACTATAAGTGTACAGCGGAAGAAAGGATGGTCAAAATGAAAAAGAGTTATTGGGGTAAAAGTTTTAGAATGGTGCTTATGGCGTGTTTGCTGCTGATGGTTATGATGCAAGCTGTATCAGCAGAAAAAGTTGAGTACAAGGATAAAAATTACAATTTCAAGGCAATTAAAAATGTACTGCTTTATGATATGGATTTTTCTGACACCAATATAGAGGGGGTACGGGAGCGTTCTTTAGGCGGCATGTATGAAGAAAAAGCAATGCAGGAAAAAATCCCGGTAGTTACCCCGGAAGCAGTGATACGCAAGATGTCATTGGCTCATGGGCAGGATTTGGAAATTTTGGCTCAAAAAGATTCGGAGGCCTTCAATGATATTTTTGATAAAAACTTGAAGGATTATGCCGATGTGTATATAGATGCCAAGGTGTTGCAGTATGAAACCAAGTCTATCTATCATCCTGAATATACCACCTGGGAAACCAAGACTGTCAACAAAAACGTCAGGGATTCCAAAGGGAACTGGGTGAAAGTTGAGGATGAAATCGTGGTGCCGGTTGTACATCCTGCTTATTACAGCAGCGTGGTATATGAGAAAATTGAGTTCCATGTTCATGATGCAGTCACCGGCGAAGAAATTTATAGCCGCCAGGAATGGCGTGACCGTGATAATGATGACGGAGTAAATATGTTTGGACGTATATGTTCCGCATTCTTCAAAGATTTCCACAAAATGATAAAATAAAAATCCGGTAAATAAAACCCCATCTTTGACATCGGAAACGGTGGCAGCTTTGATGAAAATGTATCAGGAACTGACTGAGAAAAGCAACGGTTAAAAACATCAATTTATGGGCTTTCACGTAGCATTAAATGCTATCAGACTGCTACAGGAACTGCTACCAGACCTGCTACGTCCTATACTATACTGTACTGCCCAATATTCACCATCAACAGTCAAGGCTACCAGGTCTATACCGATATCCTTTCCACCAAAATCATTTTTAAAGGGAAATTCATTCCACATCCACACTTGTACAAACATGCCTTGATACAGCGGATATGACTGCATAAAACGCTGCATCAAAAGTTCAAAACGAGTCCCTTTATCACGCTCTGAAAAAGCTTTTCTGCGATATTTTTCCAATATGTCATAGAATGAAGCCATTGCTTTTCCCCTTTTCTAAAAAAACAAAATGTCCTATTTTACAGAATCCCCTGCGGCTCACTTCACCCGCTCGAAGATATCCGCCACATCAATAATCAAGTCATCATACAGGGAAACCTTCAGCTTGATGCGCTGCCTGGCAATCACCACATCTTCTTCATCCATGTGCTTGTAATCTTCCTCGGTATAAGGATAATAGCTGGCTGACAGCTCATAAGCATCCCCATTCAGAAGATACACGGCAACGCGCTTTGCCTCCGGCTCCACAACCCAGTATTCCTTCACGCCTGCCCGGGCATAAGCTGCCATCTTCACTGTCATGTCCCTGTCATAGGTACTAGGTGAAAGCACCTCCACCACCAAATCAGGTGCCCCGTCAATATGATGGCTGCCGATAATATCAGGATTGCACACAATCATGGCATCAGGAATAAAGTGATTCTTTTCATCCAGCCAGACCTCAGTTCCATCACAAAAGGACTGGCATCTCTTGCCTTTCAGATAATTATAAAATATCCCGCTTATGTTGGTAACAATTCTATTGTGATTAATAGCCGGTCTTGGTGACATCATCACAATTTTTCCATCAATCAGTTCTTCCTTTTTCATTACATCGTACTTATAAGCCATATTGGACATAAAACACGCCTCCCGTACAGTATCGCCTACTCAGTCCGCATTTTTATCATCTCGCCAAACCTGCCGCAGGTCATGGCTCCCTCAGGGCAATGGCCTGTTGCCACGCAGGAAGCCCCGGCATTCTTAAACAGCAGAGGTGCTACGGCCTTGGCCTGCTCCAGCATCTTGTAAGCCAGCTCCCGGATTTCCCACTGGGCGCGGTTGCAGCAGCGCAGGTTGAAAAAGTGCATCAATGACCGGGCATTCATGGTCACCACGATTTTTGTCTCCGTGGCATTTGCCAGCACATAACGGGCATCCTCCCTGGGCACCCCCATAGCCGCCAGCTCATCGTAGGTGTTCCGTATCTGCTGCATCAGCGACTCAAACTTCTCCCTTGCCTCCGGCTTTTCCCCGATGGAAGGAGGCAGGATATACTCAAAATCATGCTCTGCCACATACCGCTGGGACTGCTGGCTGTAGGATGCCAGGCGGTGGCGCACCAGCTGATGGGTAAGCACCCTTGACACACCCTCGATGCCGAAGGTGAAGCTAACATGCTCCATTGTGGAGGCATGCCCCATCTGCACGATTTTTGCCACCAGCTTCTCCACCTGCTCATCACTCATCTTCTCCGCCAATTCCTCAGCTCCCGAGGCGGAATAGCACAGCCTTGCCGCCATTGCCACCACTCGCTCCGGATGCGGCGTATGCTCCAGTAATTTCACCTTAATCATCTAAAAACCCTCCCAAAAACACATTATCCTAAGCATAATTTTACTATAAAAATTGCCTGGATGAAAGCCCATTACAAAAGCAGGATGATGTATTCCGGCAGCCTGCCACCGGAATACCTATCCTGCTTTCTGCATGAAAATATTTTACATGAAATGCTATTAAGGCTGCTTCTGCCCTGCTGCCGACTCCTCCATCATAGCCTTGGAAATCACCTGGAAAGCCGCCTCGGCAATCTCGTACAGGCGGTCATTGTCCTCCTGCAGATACAATGTACCAAGCAGCGCCTCAAAGCCGGTGCTGGAATGGTACTGGGCCACGGAAGCGCTTTTTGAGACACGGCTCTTGCAGTTGCGGCCCCGCTTGTAGACAGCGATTTCCTCCTCCGTCAGCATGGGCTCAATGGCGTGATAAGCCTTGTCCTGCCACACCGCCGATACCATCTGGGCACTGAACTGGTTCAGCACCTGCACCTTGTTCTGCTCATAGGACAGGAGCCGCCCCCGCACAAAGAGATGAAAATAGGCATCGCCGATATAGGCCAGCACCAGGGGATGAAGGCTGCGGGGATTTACCTCCTGGTAGCGCTGCAGCGCCCCCCCTGCCCCGTCCGGCACGAACATCATATCTACCAGCTTCTGAAAATGCTCAAAGGTCATAACAGCACAGCCTCACGCCTTCTTCCATTTGGTGCCTGCCGCAGAGTCCTCCAGGATGATGCCCTGAGCCTTCAGGCTGTCGCGGATTTCGTCCGCCCTGGCCCAGTTCTTCGCCTTCTTGGCCTCGGCACGCTCCGCAATCAGTGCCTCGATTTCCTCCGGAGAAATGCCATTGGCATCCTCTGCCTCCGGCATCTCAAGGCTGCCCTCAAAGATACCGATAACATCAGCCATCTCGCCATACACATCCATCAGCCTGCCAAAATGCACCTTGTCAAAAGCTGCCCCCTTGTTGACCACACCGTTTACATAGGTATTGATTTCCTTGGCCAGGGTAAACATATAGCCGATGGCCAGGGCAGTATTGAAGTCATCATCCATCGCCTCATAGAAATCAGCCAGCGCCTTGTCTGCCGTTTCTGCCAGCCGGGTATCGGCCTCTGCAGCACCGTCCTTTGCCAAGAGTGCCCTGCCGTTATCATAGGCAGTGCGCAGGCGCACCAGGCCGGCCTGTGCCTCCTTGATGCGCTCCTCGCTGAAATCCAGCGGGCTCCTGTAGTGAGTGCGCAGGATAAAGAAGCGCACCACCTCGCCAGGATACAGCTTCAGGATATCCGGCACAGTGATGAAGTTGTTCAGGGACTTGCTCATCTTCTCGTTGTCGATGGTGATGAAGCCGTTGTGGAGCCAGTACTGGGCAAAGCTGTGATAATCGCCGCAGCAGCACTGGGACTGGGCAATCTCGTTCTCATGGTGCGGGAAAATCAGGTCGCTGCCGCCGCCGTGGAAGTCAAAGGTCTCCCCCAAGTATTTCAGGGACATGGTGGAGCACTCGATGTGCCAGCCAGGGCGTCCCTGCCCCCACGGGCTTTCCCAGGACGGCTCTCCCGGCTTGGCGGACTTCCACAGGGCAAAATCCATCGGATTGTGCTTCCTTTCATCCACCTCCACCCGGGCGCCTGCCTGCATGTCCTCCAGCTTGCGGCCGCTGAGCTTGCCGTACTCAGGGAACTTCTCCACGCTGAAGTAGACATCCCCTTCCAGCTCATAAGCGTAACCCCTGTCAATCAGCCTCTGCACCATGTCAATAATATCCTGCATGTGCTCTGTTACCTTGGGATAAAGGTCCGCATGCTGCACATTCAGCTTGTCCATAGCATCAAAATACCCCTTGATATAGCGGTCGGTAATGACCTGCCAGCTGACTCCCTCCGTATTGGCCGCCCTGATAATCTTGTCATCCATGTCAGTAAAATTCTGGATGTGCTTGACCTCAAAGCCCCGCTTCCGGAAATAACGCTTGATGACATCCCAGGTCACAAAAGGACGGGCGTTGCCGATATGGGGATGGTTATAAGGAGTGACGCCGCAGACATACATGCCCACCTTGCCCGGCTCTTGGGGTACAAACTCCTCTTTCTTCCTTGTCATGGTATTGTAGACTTTAAGCATTTTTATCCTCTAACTCCTTTTTCTGTAACTCCTGCTCCAATTCCTTCACGCGCTTTTCCATCGTTTCCAGCCGCTGGGACATTTCCAGCATCAGGTCACGGACAGGGTCCGGCAGCTCGTCATGGTCAAGGTCCACATCCTGTTCCTCCACCATCTCAGCCGAGTCAATGTCATTGTCCAGAAGCTTCATCATCTCATCAGTGTAGACAGGCGCACCTACCCTTTTGCCGTGCATGACCACCACCCGGCCAGGGATGCCCACCACCGTGGCATAGGCAGGCACTGCCTTCAGCACCACGGAGCCCGCGCCTATCTTGGCATGGTCGCCTACCGTGAATGAGCCCAGCACCTTGGCGCCTGAGGCCACCACCACGTTGTTGCCGATGGTAGGATGGCGCTTGCCCTTCTCCTTGCCGGTTCCTCCCAGGGTAACCCCCTGGTACAGGGTGACATTCTTGCCCAGCTCCGCCGTCTCACCGATAACGATGCCGGTGCCGTGGTCGATAAACAGCCCCTCCCCGATGGTGGCGCCGGGATGAATCTCAATGCCGGTCAGAAACCTGCCCAGATTGGAAATCATGCGGGGCAGCAGCACCCAGCCCTTCAGGTAAAGCTTGTGGGAAATACGGTGCAGCCAGATGGCATGCAGCCCTGAGTAGCAGCACACCACCTCGATGACGCTGCGGGCAGCCGGGTCACGCTCAAAGATAACCCTGATGTCCTTCTTGATGCGGGACCTAAGTCTTTTAAAAAACATTGTCAATACAACTCCTACAAAATAAAAGCCGCCTCCCGAAAAGAGGCGGCTGATTGACGCGGTTCCACTCTAATTTCAAGCAACTGCCACCCTTTCCCTGCGGCAATCGCTCCTTGGGGGATTGTAACGCACTCCCTGCGGCAGAGCCTACCCAAAAATGCTTCAGCCCTGCGGCTCCCAGGCGCACTTTCCATCAGCGCAGCTCAAATTCCTCACAGCCTGGCGCCCTGCCCCCGAAAAGCCCCTGCATGGCCACGATACCATGCCGCTTTTCATACCCTGGCGCACCGGGAACTCTCTCTGACAGCCCTTTCTGATGTACTCTGCCTGTTCACAGCCATTAAAATATGTCAATTCACATTTTAACAAAAAAAGCCCGTCAATGCAAGAAATGTTTCCAGCCTTCCCCTCCGGCTGCTTACATCCAGGATGCCTTGCTGTCACTGAGCTTGCCATCCGTCATGGTGTACTGCTTCAGGCTGTCCTTGGCCGCCTGGATGCAGATGTAGGTCATGCCCTGGCTGCCGGCCGCGATGCCCCTCTCAGCCTCCGGCTCCACCCTGATGAGGGAGCCTTCCTGCACCGGAAACTCCTCCCCGTCAGCATAAAAAACACCGCTGCCCTTGATGACGATATACAGCTCCTCATTCTGCTGATGGGTGTGCACGAAGGGATTGCCTTCTTTGGCTGCCAGGTTGTTGATGGAAATCTCCATGCCTGTCAGCCCCAGCTTCTCCTTCTCAAAAAGCTTGTCAGTTACACCGCTCAGCTTGCCGATATTTTCCAATACTACGTTTTTCATTTTATTTGCCTCCAATTTTCTCGTTAAGCTTTTCTTTTCAGTTCTCATGGCTGTTTGAGATAAGTGTATGTACACCTTTTAGCTGAACACGCCACTGGCACCCCTGTGGATGAAAACCCCTCAGGGCACCAGTGCTTCCAGCCTGGCAAGGGTACTTTTTAATTGCTTCAGCTCATCAGCCCCCAGATAATCCTCCAGCGCCTTCTGGGCCTCCTCCCACAGCTTCCTGCCCTGCTGCAGGGCGGCATGGCCCTTATCCGTCAGGACAATCTCCCTGCGCCTGGCATCACTGCCCTGCCGCTGGCAGATCAGTTCCTTTTCCAAAAGGGGCTTCAGGTTCCTGTTCATGGTGGTGCGGTCAACCCGGAATTCCCCTGCCAGCTGGCTGATGCCGGGAGCCTGCATGTTATCTATGACATTCAGCATGCCGAACTGGTTGAGGGTAATCCCCCCCGGCTCCAGCACCGAATCATAAAACTGGGACACCGCCCTGGATGCCCTGCGGATGTTCATGCAGTTGCAAGGGCTGGATGGCTTGGGATACAAGCCCAATCTTTCACTTTTGCTCATAATCGGATATCCTTTAATATTGCGTGTATATACACTATTATTATATGCACAGCATCCCCTGCTGTCAAGGATTTTGCCACGAAAAAAGCTGCCTGCTAACTATTTAACAGGACAGCCCTTTTTCGTTCTCATATACTCCTGCTTACGCCGGCACGAGATACCACGTGCAAGCCGCAGGCACGTAATTACCAGCTAGCCTTAGTTACGCCAGGGATGGCACCCTTGTAGCTCTGCTCTCTGAAACAAATACGGCACATATCGAACTTTCTGATATAACCATGCGGACGGCCGCAAATCTTACATCTGTTATACTTGCGAACAGGGAACTTTGGCTCCTTGCTCCACTTTTCAATCATTGCCTTCTTGGCCACAGTCAGTACCTCCCTTTCTTATGCTTTGAAAGGCATGCCCATGAGCTTCAGCAGCTCGCGAGCTTCCTCATCAGTCTTTGCAGTAGTAACAACAACAATGTTCATACCACGGAGCTTGTCAATCTTGTCATACTCAATTTCAGGGAAAATGAGCTGCTCCTTCAGGCCCACTGCATAGTTGCCGCGACCATCGAAAGAATTGGCACTGATACCACGGAAGTCACGAACACGAGGCAGAGCCACGTTCATGAACTTATCCAGGAACTGATACATGCGCACGCCGCGCAGGGTAACCTTTGCGCCGATTGGCATGCCCTGACGAAGCTTCCAGGCAGCCAGGGACTTCTTTGCCCTGGTCAGGATTGGCTTCTGACCGGTGATGATAGTCAAATCGCTAACAGCAGCGTCGAGAGCCTTAGGGTTGCCTACAGCCTCACCAACACCCATGTTAATGATGATCTTCTCGATTTTAGGCAGTTCCATAACATTCTTGTAGCCGAACTTCTCAGTCAATGCTGGAACAACCTCGTTGATATACTTTTCCTGTAATCTATCCAACTAAGTATCCTCCTTTCCTTTCTTATTTAGTCTGGTCGATAACTTCGCCGCACTTCTTGCATGCGCGAACATTTTTGCCATTTACTTCCTTGTGTGCCACGCGGGTAGCCTTGCCGCAAGCCGGGCAAACCAGCATAACCTTTGCTGCAAACATAGGAGCTTCCTTCACCAGAATGCCACCCTGAGGAGCGCTCTGGTTAGGCTTAGTGTGACGCTTAACCTTGTTAACGCCCTCAACTACAACCTTACCCTTCTTTGGCAGAGCCTGAATAACCTTGCCCTGCTGGCCTTTATCCTTACCGGACAATACCAGGACGGTATCACCCTTTTTTACATGCAGTTTCGTAATTGCCAAAGTCGCACCTCCTAACATTAAAGAACTTCAGGAGCCAGGGAAACAATCTTCATGAAATCCTTCTCACGAAGCTC
Organism: Selenomonadaceae bacterium; assembly: GCA_022786545.1. Classification (GTDB taxonomy): domain Bacteria; phylum Bacillota; class Negativicutes; order Selenomonadales; family Selenomonadaceae; genus Anaerovibrio. The sequence goes on along the minus strand of JALFXV010000046.1, from coordinate 923 downwards.
TCTTGCTACTGGTCCAAAAATACGGGTTCCCTTCGGAGTCTTATCCTCCTTGATGATAACGGCTGCATTCTCATCAAAGCGAATGTAGGAGCCATCACCACGACGCAGGCCCTTCTTGCTGCGAACTACAACGGCCTTAACAACGTCACCCTTCTTTACAACACCGCCAGGGGATGCGGATTTTACTGCTGCCACGATTATATCACCAATGTTGGCATACTTGCGATAGGAGCCGCCCAATACACGGATGCACATGATTTCCTTGGCACCGGTGTTGTCGCCAACATTGAGCAAAGTCTGCTGCTGAATCATCAGTTAACCTCCTCAACCAGAATTTCCACCAAAGGGAAATTATTTTGCTTTCTCAACGATCTCTACAACTCTCCAACGCTTATCCTTGGACAGCGGACGGGTTTCCATCAGGGAAACGATGTCGCCAACATGAGCCTCGTTATTCTCATCATGGGCCTTGAACTTTACAGTCTTCTTAACGGCCTTCTTGTAAAGCGCGTGCTGCTCGATATCCTCAACTGCTACAACAACAGTCTTATCCATCTTGTCGCTTACTACCTTACCAACTTTAGTCTTGCGTTCATTTCTCTCGCTCATTAAGGAGCCTCCTTCCTAATACGTATCTTGCAAATGCCGAATCAAATCAAGCCTTAGCCTGCTCAGTCTGTACAGTCTTAATGCGGGCAATAGTCTTCTTTACTTCTTTGATACGCATTGGGTTGTCCAACTGGCCGGTAGCCAGCTGGAAACGGAGATTGAACAACTCCTCCTTGAGAGAAGCAAGTTTCTGGTTAAGTTCCTCAGCGCTCAAATCTCTAATCTCATTAACCTTCATTTACTTCACCGCCCTCTGCCTTTTCAGTCTCTTCGCGAGTTACAAACTTGCACTTGATTGGAAGCTTGTGAGCTGC
>JALFXV010000021.1 GCA_022786545.1 Selenomonadaceae bacterium | reverse complement strand
ACCTTTGTTGTGCCTCGTTACTTCATTCATCAGAGCCGCAGGCGATAGATGAATGTTAGTAACGCGAGGCACAACTAGGAGCGCGAGCGTGTTTTCTATGGGTAGCTGTCCCGCTCAGCCCATTTTTAGTCTGAACAGAGTGCACAAACTCACAAAACTCATCCGTTAATGTTCCAAAAGTCTCGAACTTTCACGGCGACAAAATGAAATTTCATAATTTGTGGAAGATTGGCTCCATTTTTTCATAGGTGCAGAATTCGGTGAAGCCCAATTCCTTGAGGATTTGCATGGACTCAGGCACGTATTCTGCCAGCCGCTTGACATTGTGGGCATCGCTGCCGATGGTGATGATGCGTCCCCCCAGGTCATGGTAAAGCCGCAGAATATCACTGGAAGGGGTGGTGTCTTTCAGCTTGTAGTGGGTGCTGGAGGTATTCAGCTCAATGCCCTTGCCGTCAGCGATGGCCGTCTGGAAAATTTTGGTGAGAATCGGCTTGATTTTCTCAAAGGGGTACAGGCCGGCCTTGTCATAGCGGGAAATCAGGTCCACATGGGCCAGCACGCTGTAGTCGTGGAATTTCTCCACCACCGCCAGCATTTCCTCATAGTAGCGCATGTTGTATTCCGCCTGGGTGCGCCCCTTCTGAAAATCCCCGGTCCAGAACTCCTTGTCCTCTACCTCGTGAATGGAAAGCAGGATAAAATCCAGCTGGCTGCCGTACTGCTCAAGCAGCTTTTGGTACTGAGGGATGGTGTGGCACTGCACGCCAAATTCCAGGCCCGCCTTGATGACCATCTTGCCCTGATAGATGCGGCGCATCCTAAGCAGCTTGGCAAAATACTCAGGGTAGTTGACATTCAGGATGTGGTATTTGCCCTCGTGGATTTCAAAAGGCTTGTCCCATTCATCCCAGTCCGGCTTGATGCCGTAGTCCACATGGTCAGTGAAGCAGAGCTCGTCCATGCCCAGTTCCATAGCCCGCTCAATATGGGTTTCCATCCTCTCCAGGCTGTCATCGCTGAACTCAGTGTGAATGTGATAATCAGTATACATATAGTATTGCCCCTTTCTATACTTCTTCAATGCTATTCTAGCATAAAATGATTGCTGAAACTTTTTTGAATAGAATCTGTACATGGAGCTATCTCCTGATAGATCCATGTACAGATTTTTGCCTTAGCAGGTTTCCCCCTGCTGGAATTTCATAGGCAGCGGTGTCAGGTCAGGCAAAGGCTCATGCCTGATAAGGGCTACGATGGCATCCGCAGCTTTTTTGCCCAGCCCGGCAAAGGGCTGCAGTACGGCAGTCAGCTGCAGAGGCGCCATGCGGGTCAGGTAGGTTCCATCGTATGCCACGATGGCAAGTTCCTCCGGGATACGGCGCTTGCGCATGGTTGCTTCCCGCAGTGCCGCCACTGCCCCCAGGTCGGTGCTGGAAATGGCATCCACATCAGGATAGCGGTCAAATGCCTTTTTGGCCGCCAGGGCAAAATCCTCCGGCCTCAGGGCATTGGCGGACATCACTATGTTGTCAAGGCGTATGCCGGCCTCCAGAATCAGGCGGCTGAATACGTCCTCATGCTCATGGGCTGTGGTGCGGACGCTGGGGTGGCCTGTGATTTGCACGATGTGCTTAGGCTTCCTGGCCATCAGCGCCTTAGCTGCCATGCTGCCGCCCTGATTGTGGTCGGCCCTGACAATGGGAATATTGTCGTTGATGAATCTGTCAAATGCCACAATGGGCAGGCCGATATCCTCGTAGCTTTCCAGGTGCAGGGCATGGGCACCCACAATCAGCCCGTCCATAGTGTGGCGGCGCAGCATATCCAGGAAAACCAGCTCGGCATTTTCCTTTTCGCTGGTGGAGCAGATCATGGTCCTGTAGCCGTAGCGGTACAGGGCGATTTCTATCTCGTGCATCAGGATGGCGAAGAAGGGGTGGGCGATATCGGGGATGATGACGCCGATGAGGTTGGTGCGGTTCAGGGACAGGTTCCGCGCCACCTCGCTGGGCACGTAGTTCAGGGCTGTTACGGCTGCCTGCACCTTGGCCCGGGTGGCTTCTGATACATAGCCCTTGTTGTTGAGTACCAGGGACACGGTGCTGGAGCTGACATTGGCAAGCTTTGCCACATCTTTTATTTTTGCCATAGGATTTGCTTTCCTTTCTGGTTGAGATTTTAGAATAACCTATCGGGTTGTGATTTTTAGAAAAACTTATGTAGTTATTTTAGCACAAAAAATAGTTTTGCGGGGAAGAAAAAAATCGTTGACAGCAGGGAAGTTTTTGGCTATACTTTAGATATCGAAGCGGTTCGATAAAAACGACGGAAATGGTGGCCTGGCTGGTTTGCAGGCAGGAGGTCATTATTTCATCGCCAGGGGAATATCGTTTATGCCGGTTCGTTTTTTTGGAAGTATTTCTCGAACCGATTTGATGAATGAGTAAAGCTGACGGCAGGGGCATGGCAAAGTCTTCCATTCCTTAGTTCTATGCCTGTGTTTGTGCCGGTTCCCTCAGTTCTCCCGAATTTTTTTACTCATTTATCAAACCGGTTCGAGATAAAGGCTTCATATGTATTATTATTGCATGGAGGGGTATGCAAATGACAACTGAAAATGGCCTTGTAAAAGCTGACGAATTTATCGCTGCCAATGCTGAAAAGGTGAATAAGCGCTGGTATCCGAGGTTTCACATCGCGCCGCCAGTGGGCTGGTGCAACGACCCGAATGGTTTCTGCTATCATCAGGGAACCTGGCACTTTTTTTATCAGTTTTATCCTTATGAGCCAAAATGGGGGCCTATGCACTGGGGACATGTGACCAGCAGGGATTTGGTTCATTGGCAGCATGAGAAAACAGCTCTCTGCCCGGATAAGCCCTATGATGTGGACGGCTGCTTTACCGGCAGCGGCATCGAAAAGGACGGCAAGCTGTACCTTTTGTATACAGGCCATGTGGATTTGCTGAAAAAGCCTGGCCAGCCGGACAGGGTGGAGAGCCAGTGCCTGGCTGTCAGCGAGGACGGCATCAATTTTGAGAAGCTGCCGTCAAATCCTGTGATAGAGCTGCCGGAAAAGGTTTCCAAGGCAGAGGACCATCATTTCCGTGACCCCAAGGTCTGGGAGCATGAGGGAAGCTACTATGCCGTGGTAGGTGCTCAGACGGCAGAGGAGACGGGGCAGGTGCTGCTGTTCAGGTCAGAGGACCTGGAGCACTGGGATTTTGTCAATGTGATGGCCAGGGCGCGGGGCAACGAGGGCTTTATGTGGGAATGTCCTAATTTTGCCAAGTTTGATGGCCATGAAGCGCTGATTATGTCTCCCCAAGGGGTAAAGCCGGAGGGATACCGCTTCCTGAATCTCCATCAGTCCGTAGCCATGCTGGGGGCGATGGACTATGAGTCCGGCAGGTTCTATCGTGATGATTTCCAGCTTCTGGACCAGGGATTTGATTTTTATGCGCCTCAGGTTGCCCAGGCACCTGATGGACGCTGCCTGATGTTTGGCTGGCTGGCCATGTGGGAGAGCGCCATGCCGGAGCAGGCGGACAACTGGTCCTGCCACATGACGGTACCAAGGGAGCTGCACTACCGGGAGGGCAGGGTTGTATCTGTTCCGGCAGCGGAGATGGCGTCCCTGCGCAAGGATGCCTGTGTGGAAGGTGCCTGCGCCTTTAGCGAGGAACGTTCCTTTGAGGGCTGGAACCTGCCTGCCGGGGAGCTGTGTGCAGAGTTTGACCTGTCAGCAGCGGAGGGGCTGGCCGTGCATTTCTGCGATGGGGCTTCCATCGAGGTCAGCCTGCTGATTGAAAAGGAAAGCGGCAGCGTCCGCCTCACCCGGAAATCTCCGATGAGCGGCAGGACAGAGGAGCGCAGGGGGCAGCTGCCTGAAGGAAGCAGGCATATTTCCTTGCGGGTATTCAAGGATAATTCCTCCTTGGAATTATTCATCAATGATGGTGATTTGGTGTTCAGCACCAGGTATTATCCTCAGATGGAGGACAGGGCAGTTATTTTCGAGCCTCAGGGGGGCTCTGTGCTGATGGAACGGGGTGTGTTCTACCAGCTGGACAGCATTTGGGCTTAATGGGGCCTGCCTGCTGCCCGTGACGGGGTGTTTATTGTAATTTCTGGTATTTGGGAAGTATCGATTAAAGCATAATATTGAAGCACAATCAGGATAGAGGGGTACAAAATGAAAAATTCAGTATATTTGCGTCTGAGCAGTTTTCTGTTTACGTTTTTCTTCTGCTGGCTGGTATTTCTGGCCTTTATGCCAATCTGGTTCAAGCAGGTGCTGCATCTCAGCGGCGCGCAGATTGGCACGATTTATGCAGCCAATGCGGTGGCAGCTATGGCATTACAGCCTATATACGGCTATATTTCCGACCGCATCGGCCTCAGGAAGCATCTCTTGGGATTCATCAACTTCTGTGTGGCCATGACGGCGCCGTTTTTTCTGCTAGTTTATCAGCCGCTTTTGGAAAGTTTCTTTTTGGCAGGTGCCGTAGCAGGTGCTTTGTTTATGGCCATCGCCTACAATGCAGGTGTGGCTGCCATTGAATCCTTTGTGGAAAAGGCGGGGCGCAGCAATGATTTTGAGTTTGGCCGTGCCCGCTGCTGGGGCTCCCTTGGAGCAGCTGTAGGCATTTTTATTGCCGGGCTGGTGTTTAACCTGAATCCAAGCTATATTTTCATTTTGGCCTCCATCATGTCCCTGCCGCTGGCTGTTATCTTGTATACCACCAGGCTGAAGACATCTGATTTGGAGATGGCCAAAAAGAATAATATTTCCCTGGCAGATGTGCGGGAACTGTTCAAAATCAAAAATGTGTGGATATTCATGTTCTTTATCCTGGGGTCTGCCTGTGTCTACGGCGTGTTTGACCAGCAGTTTGCCATCTACTATGCCTCCCTGTTTCCAACTGAGGCGGAGGGAAATGAAGCCTTTGGCTATCTGAATTCCTTCCAGGTATTTTTGGAAGCCGCCGCCATGTTTGCGGCTCCGTATCTCGTCAATAAGCTGGGGGCAAAGCGCAGCCTGATTTTGGCAGGCACCATCATGACCTGCCGCATGGTGGGCTCCGGCGTGGTGGTGAATACCATCGGCATTTCTGCCATCAAGCTTTTGCATGCGGTGGAGCTGTCCCTGCTGCTGGTAGCTGTGTTCAAGTACATCGCAAGGAACTTTGACAACCGCCTGGCCTCTGTTATGTATCTGGTGGGCTATCAGCTGTCCAATCAGCTGGGAGCGGCAATCCTTTCCCCGATTGTGGGTTCCTTCTACGACAGCATCGGCTTCCCTAGCACTTATTTGTTCCTAGGGGCGGTAGTGGGGTCGTTCACTTTGTTCGGCTCTTTCATGCTGGTATCTGATGCCAAGGCTCCTTATAAGCAGGCAGAAGCTGCCGGGGATGCGGCATAAGCAGGGGAGCATGGTTTCCCCGCGCAGGGGATAATAATTTGCCAGCTGGCATATGGCTGCACATTGTGGAAAAGCCATAGCATGATTTTTGGGGGGCTGCCTGCCAGGCAGCCTCTTTTGCTATATTTAAATATATAAAAAGATGTGTTTTCCTAGGTAATTTTGCTCATTTTGCATAAAAAAATGAATAATTGTTGCATGGCGTACCAAAAAAGTGGCAAAAAGTGGGGGAATGTGGTAACATATCCATAAAGGTGGTGAAGTGGCATGCTTATGGGCGAGTATATGCATTCTATTGATGCAAAGGGCCGGGTTATCCTGCCAGCCGATTTTCGCCCGGAGCTAGGCGAAAGCTTCATCATCACCAAGGGTCTGGACAACTGCCTGTTCCTCTACACCACCGCGGAATGGGAGAACCTGTCCGGCAAGCTGAGGCAGCTTCCTTTGGCCAAGGCGGAGGCGCGAGCCTTTGTCCGCTTCTTTTTTTCCGGCGCACGGCAGCTGGAGTGCGACAAGCAGGGGCGTTTTCTGGTTCCTGCTACTTTGCGTGCTTATGCCAGGCTGCAGAAAGAGGTTGTGCTGATTGGCGTCTCCAGCCGCATAGAGCTGTGGGGCAGGGAAGAATGGCTTAAGTACAACGAGGAAATCACGCCATCTGTTTCCAGTATTGCGGAAAACCTGGCGGATTTGGGAATATAATACAGCAGGGTTGTTTGGTAATGCTGTTTAGCTGTATGAGTGATATTAGTGGGAATGTAAGGAGTTTGCATGGAGTTTCATCATATTAGCGTAATGCCGGAGGAAACAGTCTCCGGGCTGGTGACCAGCAGGGATGGCATCTATGTGGACTGCACTCTGGGCGGGGCCGGACATTCCCGGCTGATAGCTGACAGGCTCACCGCCAAGGGCAGGCTGGTGGGCATCGACCAGGATGTGGCGGCCATTGAGGCGGCCAGGGAAAGGCTGGCTGATTGCCCTTGCCGTGTGGATATTGTAAAGAGCAATTTCAGCCAGCTGGACACGGTGCTGGCGAAGCTTGGCATAGATAGCGTGGACGGGGTGCTGTTTGACCTGGGGGTTTCCTCCCATCAGCTGGATACGGCTGACAGGGGATTTTCCTACATGCAGGATGCCCCATTGGATATGCGCATGAATCAGCAGGCGGAGTTCAGTGCCTATGATGTGGTGAACGGCTACGATGCCGGGGAGCTGAACCGCATATTCAAGGAATACGGCGAGGAACGCTGGTCCAAGCGGATTGCGGAGTTTATCGTGGCGGCTCGCCGGGAAAAGCCGGTGGAGACTACCGGTGAGCTGGTGGACATCATCAAGAGGGCGGTGCCGGCGGCAGTCAGAAATGCCAAGGGCGGCCACCCGGCCAAGCGGATTTTTCAGGCAGTGCGCATCGAGGTAAACGATGAGCTGGGGATTCTGGAAAACGCTTTCCGCACAGCTGTCTCCCATCTGAAGCCGGGGGGCAGGATCGCCATCATCACCTTCCATTCGCTGGAGGATAGGATTGCCAAGAACGTGCTGAAGGAGATGGCCAGGGGCTGTATCTGCCCGCCAAGGCTACCGGTGTGTATGTGCGGCCACAAGCCGGAGGTGAAGCTTCTGGTGAAGGGCACGGCGGCATCACAGGCGGAATTGGAGCAAAATTCCCGCTCCAAGAGCGCCAAGCTGAGGATTGCGGAGAAGCTTTGATGGGGATAATTTTTTAGGATATTCTTTAGGGATACTGTAAGGAAGTTTTCAGGAAGGAGGTTGGCTTATGCTGGCAAGACAGCTTGAGGAGGAGGAGTATTACGAGGAGCTCCCCCGGCAGCAGGCAACGGTGCATCAGCAGCACCAGCAGTATGTGCATAATCGCCTTGTCAGGCGAAGGCTTGTGAAGCGTAATAACCTCCGCAGCAGGATGGCTATCCTGCTGATAGTCATCTCTCTGCTGGCCGTGCTGATTACGGCCCGCAGCAGCGTGATTGCAGGCAGGGGATTTGAGATTGTCCAGATGCGCACCGAGGCGGCGAAGCTGGAAGCGGAGAACGCCAGGCTGAGGATTGCCAATGCGCAGCTGAAGAATCCTACCCGCGTCAAGGAGATTGCAGAGCAGAAGCTGGGCATGGGCGTGTCGGAGCAGGTTTATTTTGCCGAGGGCAAATGATGGGCAACAGGATATCGGCCTGCGGAAACCGTGGGCAGGGCTTGTTTTTGGGCTTAGGAAAAGCCGGAGATTGTATGTCAGCTGTGGCTGATGTGCAGTGTCCGGCCTTTTTTGTTAGAAATAAAGCTTCACAGCAACAGGAAATGGTTATATAATATATAAGTTAAAATTTTACTCGTATGCTGAAATGCTATCTGAAATGTTATATGGAGGGAAAGCTTTTATGGCAAAGACATTGGGCCAGCTGGCTGCCCTGGCAGCCGGGGCAGAGATTATCGGCAATCAGGATTTGGAAATCAAGGATATAGAGCACGACTCCCGCAAGGTGACGGCAGGGGCGCTGTTTGTCTGCATGGAGGGCGTCCACGTGGATGGGCACAAATTTATTCCCCAGGCCAGGGAAAAGGGTGCAGTGGCAATTATTACGGAGCGGGAGATGGAGGCCCCGGAGGGAATGGCGGTGCTCCGGGTGCCGGACCTGAAGCAGGCACTGCATGTTATCGTGCCGTATTTTTACGATTATCCGGCCCGCAGCATGCGGGTGGTAGGCATTACCGGCACCAATGGCAAGACATCCATCAGCTACATGCTCCGGGCCATGCTGCGGCGCATGGGCTGCCGTGTGGGGCTCATCGGCACCATTCAGATTATGATTGAGGATGAGGTGCTGCCGATTCACAATACCACGCCGGATGTGGTTGATTTGCAGCGCACCCTTGCCATGATGCGGGATGCCAACATGGATTATGTGGTGATGGAGGTTTCCAGCCACGCCCTGGACCAGAACCGGGTGGCTGGCATCGAGTTTGATACGGCTGTGTTCACCAACCTTACTCAGGATCATTTGGATTACCACAAGACCTTGGAGAACTACAAGAAGGCCAAGACCATCCTCTTTGACCTGGTAGCAAGGCCGGGAGTAAAGAACGGCAAGACCGCCGTGGTAAATATTGATGATGCCGCCGGGCAGGATATGCTGTCAGCTGCCAAGTGCCGCCACATGACCTACGCTATCCATCAGGAGGCGGTGCTGAAGGCGGAGAATATCCAGGTGCTGGCCGGGGGCGCGGAGTTTGATATCAAGGTGGGGGATTCCCGCCTGCCGCTGAAATTGCAGATTACCGGCATCTTCAACGTGTACAACGTGCTGGCGGCTGTAGGGGCCGCTATGGCGGAGGGGGTGCCTGCTCCTGTCATCAAGGCATGCATGGAGGAGTTTACCTCCGTGCCGGGGCGCTTTGAGCTGGTGCGGGGCGGCCAAGATTTTGCCGTGATAGTTGACTATGCCCACACCCCGGACGGACTGGAAAATATCCTGCACACGGCGCGGCAGATTGCCAAAAAGCGGATTATTACGGTCTTTGGCTGTGGCGGCGACAGGGACAATACCAAGCGGCCTATTATGGGCAGGATTGCGGCGGAGCTGTCTGATTATGTGGTGGCCACCTCGGACAATCCCCGCAGCGAGGACCCCCAGCGGATTCTTGACATGGTGGAGGCCGGTGTGGAGGAAAAAATCGGTGACAAGCCCCATGAGGCCATTATCGACCGCCGGGAGGCCATCTTCCGGGCTGTTGAGCTGGCAGAGAGGGATGATATTGTCATCATCGCCGGCAAGGGCCATGAGAATTACCAGATTTTGAAGGACGAGACAATCCATTTTGACGATAAAGAGGTTGCCCTGGAGGCCATCCGGGCGGCGCAGGCGAAAAACGGGAGCAAAGGGGAGTAAGATATTTTATGCCAGCATTTTCTTTGGATGATGTGATAAAGGCGCTGCCGGGGTGCACAATACTTGAGCAGGCGAAGACGCAGTTCGCTGATATCGTGACGGATACCCGGAAGATTGTGCCGGGGGCGCTGTTCGTGGCCCTGAAGGGTGAACGGTTCAACGGTGAGGATTTTGCTGCCCAGGCGGTAGAGCAGGGGGCAGCCGGTGTGCTGGTGGGAAGTCAGTACAGGCAGCAGGGAGAGTTCGGGGCAACCCTTATCAGGGCTGCTGGCGATACCCAGCTGGCCTATCAGCAGCTGGCGGCCTTCTGGCGCAGGAAGTTTGATATTCCTGTAATTGCCATTACCGGCTCCAACGGCAAGACTACCACTAAGGACATGACGGCGGCAGTGCTGTCTGCCCGGTTCCCGGTGCTGAAGACCCAGGGCAACTTCAACAACGAAATCGGCCTGCCTTATACCCTGTTGCAGCTTAATGATATGCACAGGGCGGCAGTGGTGGAAATCGGCATGCGGGGCCTGGGGCAGATTGCAGCCCTGGCGCCTTTTGCGGCCCCGGAGATTGGCATTGTGACCAACGTGGGAGAAACCCATATGGAGCTTCTGGGCTCTATTGAGAATATAGCAAAGGCCAAGGGGGAGCTGGTGGAGGACATTCCTGCCGGTGGCACGGTGATTCTGAACAACGACAATCCTTATACCGCTGCCATGAAGGACAAGGCAAAGGACGGCGTCAGGATTGTGACCTTCGGCATGGATAGTGATGCGGATATCAAGGCGGCGGATATTGTCAGCCATGAGGGCAGGACTGCTTTCCAGTGCCGCATCGGCAGGGAGGGGGAGCAGATACAGCTTTCCATCCCGATGCTGGGCAAGCATAATGTGTCCAATGCCCTGGCGGCTGTGGCAGCAGGCTATGTGCTGGACCTGACGGCAGAGCAGATTGCCGAGGGGCTGGCGGGCCTGGAAATGACCGGCATGCGCTTTGAGTGCAAGCGCATAGGTGCGTATAATATCATCAACGATGCTTACAATGCCAGCCCTATGTCTATGGAAGCCTCCCTGGCTACCCTGAAGGAGATTGCCGCTGACAAGGGCAGGCGTTCCTGGGCTGTGCTGGGGGATATGCTGGAACTGGGGCATGTGGCCGTGCCTGCCCATCAGAAGGTGGGACGGCAGGCGGCAGCAGCCGGTGTCTGCGGCCTGATTACCCTGGGTGAAATGGGCAGGGAGATTGCCAGGGGGGCACGGGAAGCCGGGCTGGAGGCAGTCTATTCCTTTGCTGCCCATGAGGAAGCTGCGGCCAAGCTCCGTGAGCTTTTGCAGCCGGAGGACACCATTCTCTTTAAAGGCTCCCGCGGCATGAAGATGGAAACAATAATTGATATGCTGTAATATTGGAGGTATTATTTTTTCATGGAATACATAACTTATCCCCTGGCGGCCGTTATCCTGGCGGCAGGGCTGGTGACAGCGATGGCGCCGCGGCTTATCCCGGAGCTCCACAAGCTGAAGTTCGGGCAGAGCATCCGGGAGGAGGGCCCCAAGAGCCATCAGGCCAAAAGCGGCACTCCCACTATGGGCGGCATCATGATTATCCTGTCCATCGCCATTGCTTCCCTGGTTATCTGTCCCTTTACCCTGGAGCTGACCCTGGCGCTGGTGATTATGCTGGGGCACTTTTTGCTGGGCTTCCTGGATGACTACATCAAGGTGGTGAAGAAGCAGAACCTGGGCCTGAAGGCCAAGCAGAAGCTTTTGGGGCAGATTGTCATCGCGGTGCTGGTGGCGTACTATGCGGGGCTGCCAACGGATTTGTGGGTGCCTTTTCTTGGCAATATTGACCTGGGCATGGGCTTTTATGCCCTGCTGCTGTTCGTGCTGGTGGGAACCAGCAACGCAGTGAACCTTACGGACGGGCTGGACGGGCTGGCTTCCGGCACGGTGATTGTGGCATCTCTGGCCTACATGCTGATTTGCCTGTGGCTGGACAAGCTGGAGCTGGCAGTCTTCTGCGCGGCGATGGCAGGTGCCTGCCTGGGCTTTTTGAAATATAACTACCACCCGGCCAAGATTTTTATGGGTGATACCGGCTCCCTGGCATTGGGGGGGGCCATGGCGGCAGTAGGCATCCTCACCCATACGGAGGTGCTGCTGGCGGTAATCGGCATTATCTTCGTCTGCGAGGCCATGTCCGTCATCATTCAGGTGACTTCTTTCAAGACCAGGGGCAAGCGGGTATTTTTGATGAGCCCCATTCACCATCACTTTGAGCTGAAGGGCTGGTCGGAGAAAAAGGTTGTGTGGAATTTCTGGCTGGGGGGCCTTATTGGAGGACTTTGCGGCCTGCTGCTTTTCCAGATAGGTTAAAGGATTTGCAGTTTGATATTTTTGATATTGCGGATATTATAGGGATTATAGATATTACAGATATTAAAGATACTACAAATATTATAGATATTACAGGAAGGATATGGCAAAAATGATGGATTTTGCAAATAAGAATATACTGGTGGTAGGCGTAGGCATCAGCGGCAATGCGGTGGCCAAGCTTGCTAAGAAGCTGGGGGCCGTCAGGGTTGTCCTGAGCGATGCCAAGGCTGAGCAGGATTTGAAGTACGATTTGTCCGATGTGCGGGCTGCGGGAGTGGAGACTGTCTTCGGCCCTCAGGCTGAGAGCCTGCTGGACGGGGTGGATATGGTCATCCTGTCCCCGGCGGTGCCTGTGAAGGTGCCTCTGGTGCAGGCAGCCTACAAGCGCAATATCAGCGTAGTAACCGAGGTGCAGGTGGCATACGAGCTGGCAAAATCCCCTATTTTGGCAGTAACCGGCACCAACGGCAAGACCACTACTGTCACCCTGCTGGGGGAGCTCATGAAGACCCGCTACGAAAATGCAGGGGTAGGCGGCAATATCGGCATCCCTCTCTGCGAGCAGGCGGTACAGGCCGGTGAGGGCAGCTGCGTGGTGGCGGAGATTTCCAGCTATCAGATGGAGGCTACCACCAATTTCCGGCCTCATGTGGCTGTGGTGCTGAATGTGACACCTGACCATGTGGTGCGCCACGGCAGCCTGGAGGTTTATCAGCAGATGAAGGAGAAGATGTTCTCCCAGCAGACGCCGGAGGATTATCTGGTGCTGAACTACGACAATGACAAAACCCGTGATATGGCAAACCGCGCCAAGGGACAGGTATTTTTCTTCAGCCGCCTGGAAAAGCTGGAAGAGGGCGCCTTTGTGCAGGATGGCTGGCTGACTATCGTCTGGAAGGGACAGACCTGCCGCCTTTGCCGCACTGATGAGCTGAAAATCAAGGGCGGCCATAATGTGGAAAATGCTCTGGCTGCTGCTGCCGCCGCCTTTTTGGCAGGGGCCAGAATCCCTAAGATTATCGATGTGCTGAAGGAGTTTCCGGGGGTGGAGCACCGCATTGAGCCGGTGGCAACTGTGGACGGCGTTTCCTACTACAACGATTCCAAGGCTACCAACACCGATTCCTCCATCAAAGCCCTGGAAAGCTTTGACGGCCATATCGTGCTGATTGCCGGCGGCGATGACAAGATGACTGACCTGACGGACTTCATGACCTTGGTGAAGGAGCGTGTGGATGAGCTGATCCTGGTGGGAGATGCAGCAGCACGCTTCAAGGAAAATGCCTTGAAGCTGGGATATCCGGCAGAGCATATCCATGAGGCCGGCTACTCCATGGAGGAGGCTGTGAAGACGGCACATGCTATTGCCGGTCCGCCTCAGACCGTGCTGCTGTCTCCTGCCTGTGCCAGCTTTGATATGTATGAGGGCTTTGAGGCCAGGGGCAGGGATTTCAAGCGGCTGGTAAAGGCACTGGCAGATAACTGATTGCCATAGATTTACGTATCGGCATCTTTTAGAGTAGTGATTGGTTATTTGCTGGATGGAGTATGTGAAGATGAAGATTATTGTTTCGGGTGGCGGCACGGGCGGCCATATTTATCCCGCCCTGACCCTGATTCGGACATTGGAAAAGCAGGTGGACAGCCTGGAGGTGCTGTATGTGGGCACCCATGCAGGGCTGGAAGCAGATATTATACCTAAAGAGGGCATACCCTTTGAAACCGTGGATTTGCAGGGCTTCAAGAGAAGCCTCAGCCCGGAGAATTTGTTGCGGGCTGCCAGGGCCATCAGGGGCGTAGGCAAGGCTATGAGCATTGTCAAAAAATTTCAGCCTGATGTGGTCATCGGCACCGGCGGCTATGTATGCGGCCCTGTGCTGATGGCGGCAGGGCTCCTGGGGATTCCGTCCCTGATTCAGGAGCAGAATGTCATTCCGGGCATTACCAACAAAATCCTGGCCCGGTTTGTGGACAGGATTGCTACCGGCTATCAGGAGGCAAGCAAGCATTTCCCGGCGGACAAGGTGGTATTTACCGGCAACCCTATCCGTGCCCAGGTAATGGCCTCGCGGCAGGAGGGGGATTATGAAGCCTTTAACCTGCTGCCGGGGAGGAAGACCATTTTGGTGTCCGGGGGCAGCCGTGGTGCCAGGAGCATCAACCGTGCCATGGTGGATGTGCTGAAGCATTATGCCGGCCGCCGTGATGTGCAGATTCTCCATGCTACCGGCAAGGGGGAGTATGAGGATATCATGAGCCGTATCCAGGCAGCCGGGGTGGATTTGGAGGCAGCCTGCAACTTGCAGGTGGTGCCGTATCTGTACAATATGCCCCAGGCCATGTCTATTGCTGATTTGGCAGTGTTCCGGGCCGGTGCCACCGGGCTGGCGGAGCTGACGGCCAAGGGGATTCCGGCGATTCTGATTCCTTATCCTTATGCGGCGGAAAATCATCAGGAGCATAACGCCCGGGCGGTGGAAAAGGCCGGGGCGGCAAGGGTTATCCTGAACAAGGACATCAGCCCGGAAATTTTGATTGAGACCATTGATGACCTGCTGGAGGACAAGGGAACCTTGCGCAGGATGGCGGCAGCCAGCAGGTCCCTGGGCAGGCCCCAGGCGGCTGACACCATCGCCGAGATGATTTTGGAGCTGGCCAGAAGCAGGCAGTAAGCATGTTTTGTGGCGTTTTTGCTTTGGCAGGAACGGCAGATAGCAAGGCTGAGAAAGTTTTTGAATTGGCAAAGTGGCAGGCAGTAAAGGAGAGAATTTTCGTGTTAGACGGTATCAATAAAGTGCATTTTGTAGGTATTGGCGGCGCAGGCATGAGCGCACTGGCCAAAATCCTGGTGGAGAAGGGCTATCAGGTGTCCGGCTCCGATGTGAAGGAGTCGGTCATGACCGGCGTGCTGCGGGATTTAGGCGCACGGATATTTATCGGGCAGAAGGCTGAGAACGTGCATGGGGCGGAGGCCATCGTGGTTTCCACCGCCATCAGGGAGGAAAATCCCGAAGTAGTGGAGGCCAAGAAGCTGGGGCTCAGGCGGCTGCACCGCTCCGATGTGAATGCCTACCTTATTAACAACGGCAAGGGCATCGCCGTAGCAGGCGCCCACGGCAAGACTACCACTACCTCCATGCTGGGGGTAGCCCTGGATTATGAGGGGGTATCCCCTAGTATCATCATCGGCGGCGAGGTGGATTACCTGGGCAGCAACGCCAAGCTGGGCAAGAGCGATTACCTGGTGTCCGAGGCAGATGAAAGCGATGGCACTTTCCTGAAGTATTATCCTTATGTGGGCATTGTGACCAATGTGGAGAATGATCACATGGACCATTATGGCACCATGGAGAATATCATCAAGGCATTTACCCAGTTCTTGGGACAGATTCGCCCAGAGGGCTTCGGGGTTGTCTGCTTTGACAATGAGAATATCCGCAATATTGTAAAGAACAATAAAGGTAATGATAATAAGGATGCTGAAGGTTTTAAGGCACGGATTATATCCTATGCTATTGAGTGCAGTGAGGCTGATTATCAGGCGGTGAATATTGAGAGCTCCGTGGAGGGCACTTCCTTTGATGTGATCCACCAGGGGGAAAATCTCGGACAGGTGAAGCTCCATGTGCCGGGACGCCACAATGTCCTCAATGCCATGGCTGCTGTGGTGACAGGCCTGCAGCTGGGGCTGACGGTAGCGCAGATGGCAGAAGGGCTGACTATGTTCAACGGAGCCAAGCGCCGCTTCCAGACCAAGGGCAAGGTTGACGGCATCTGGGTGGTGGATGATTATGCCCATCATCCGACGGAGATTGCCACTACCTTAAAGGCAGCCCGCCAGACTCAGCCAAAGCGGCTGATTTGTGCTTTCCAGCCTCATCGTTACAGCCGTACCCAGCTTTTGCAGAAGGAGTACGGCAGCTGCTTCCAGGGCTGCGATGTGCTGGTGCTGACAGATGTGTATTCTGCCGGTGAGGACCCGATTCCGGGCATTGACGGGGAGCTTCTGGTCAGGGAGGTCAGGGAGCAGACCGGCCAGCAGGCAGTGTATATCCAGGACAAGAATGAGATTGCCGGGTATCTGAAATCCATCGCCAAGCCGGGGGACTTGATTATGACTATGGGGGCCGGTGATATTGTCAAGTGTGGCGAAACCCTCGTAGATTTATTGCAGAAATAGTCTTTTTATAGCTAGGTGGCTATTGTTCAGACGAGAGGGATAAGGTGTGGCATGTACCCTAAGAAAACCCTTGTTGCGCCTCGTTACTTCATTCATCAGAGCCGAAGGCGATAGATGAATGTTAGTAACGCGAGGCACAACTAGGAGCGAGAGCGTGTTTTCGTGGGTACAGTCACACCTTATCCCATAAAGTCTGAACAAAATGCACTTCACTTACAGGAAATTTATACTCAAGCATAGGAGAATATTTATGAAAAAAATCGTAGTAGTCATGGGCGGCCCTTCCACGGAGGCTGAGGTATCACGCCGCAGCGGCACCGCCATCCTCGAAGCCCTGAAAGTCAAGGGATATAATGCAGAGGGCCTGGAGCTCAATCCTGCCACCTTTGCCAATGATATAAAGGCCAGCGGTGCGGAGTTCGTGTTCAACGCCCTCCACGGCAAGTTCGGCGAGGACGGCATCATTCAGGGAACCCTTGAGATGATGGGCATCCCTTATACCGGGTCCGGCGTCATGGCAGCCGCTGTTACTATGGACAAGGTGGCAACCAAGCGGTTCTTTCAGGCAGAGGGGATTCCTACGCCAAAGTCCCGCACTTATTTCCGCTTTGAGGCGGCCAGGCGCAATCTGGCAGAGGAGATTTTGCAGGAATTTAGCGTGCCTGTAGTAGTCAAGGCTTCCTCCCAGGGTTCCAGCATCGGCGTGGTTATTGTGGAAAAGGCGGAGGAGCTGGAGGCGGCTCTTTCTGAAGCTTTCAAGTATGACAGGGAAGTGCTGGTGGAGGAGTTCATCAAGGGCAGGGAGCTGACTGTTGCTGTTTGGGGCAACGAGGAAAAGCAGGAGGCGCTGCCGGTTATTGAGATTACTACCGTCACCGGCAGGTATGACTACGTGACCAAGTACAAGGTGGGAGCATCAACCCACATTATCCCGGCACCGCTGCCGGAGGAAGTGACCAAAAAGGTCAAGGAGATTGCCATCCGTGCCTTTGCGGTTTGCGGCTGCAGCGGCATGGCCAGGGTGGATTTCATGCTGGGGGAGGACAACCAGCCTTATGCCATCGAGGTTAATACCATCCCGGGCATGACGGAAACCTCCCTGGTGCCGGATGCAGGCCGGGCGGCAGGCATTGAGTTCCCTGAGCTGTGCGCCAGGATTTTGGCGATGGCAGGCTACGAGCCTTGATAATGGCAGGCTGTGAATCTTTATGATGGCAGGTTGTAAATCTTTGTGATGGGCTGTGAATTTTGATAGCAGAAAAGGATGGATGAGCATTGGACGGAAAAAAGCATAAAACGATTTCCCAGGGCTCCGTGGCAACCCTTTTGGCAGGGCTGGTCGTGGTGCTTGGCATATTGGCATGCGCTCTTTCACCCATATTTGTATTGAAGACTGTAAATATTCAGGGCAACCGCTTTGTGCAGGATGAGGATATTATCCGTATTGCCGGCATCAGGCTGGGGGAGAACCTTTTTCAGCTGCAGACTGATGAAATCAAGCGCAGCCTGACCAAGGATTTGCGCATTGAGCATGCAGTGGTGCAGCGTTCCTTTCCAAGCCAGCTGGATATCAGCATTTCAGAAAGAATCCCTCTTGCTATGATAAAATGTGATTATGGTTATCTGGAACTGGGCAGGGGCGGCATCGTGCTGGACGCCCATCGCACCCTGCGGGACATGCCGGTGCCCATGATTAGCGGCGCCGGGGTAGCTGATTTGTTCGTGGGAGATGTGGTGGAGGATGAGCAGGTGGGCAAGGTGCTGTCCTTCCTGGATGCCATCGGGGAAAATACAGTCAAGAGCCTGTCCGAGGTCAACATCACCAACCCGGAGGATGTAATGCTCTATGCCGGTTCCGTGCAGATACGCCTGGGGGCACTGGACAGGCTGGACAGCAAGATTGAGGTTACCAAGAGTGTGATTAGCGAGCTGCAGCAGACAAAGCATCCTATTGCTTACGTGGATGCCAGGTTTGATGTGTATTCTGTGCGGCTGCGTCAGTAAGGAAGGAGCGATGGGTATGCATATAGAAAGAGGGCGGCTTTCCATAGCCTGCGTATGTATGGTACTTGGCTTCATGCTGGCTGTTCAGTTCCGGACAACCCAGGACATAAAATCTGCTACGCCGCTGCAGCGGGTGGAGGTGCTGACGGAAAGGCTCCGTTCCCTGGAGTCTGAAAACGAAGATTTGCGCAACGAATTGCAGGATTTGAAGACCAGTGATGCGGAAGACAAAGAGGGCAGGCTCAGCGAGGATGTGCTGATGCTGTCCGGCAGCACGGCCCTGGAGGGCCCCGGGATTATTATCACCATTGATGATAGCAGCAAGGGAGTGCAGGAGCTGAAGAAGGCCGATGACCCCAATCTCTATCTGGTGCATGACGAGGATTTGCTGAAGGTGGTCAATGAGCTGCGGGCAGCCGGGGCGGAAGCCATTTCCCTCAACGGCCAGCGGCTGACGGCCAACTCGGAAATCCGCTGTGCAGGGCCTACGGTATCAGTGAACAACGTGCGCTCGGCACCGCCTTTTGAAATCCGTGCCATCGGCAACATCAAGGATTTGGAAAATGCCATCAACATGCGGGGCGGCGTGGCTGATACACTGAAGGTGTGGGGCATCCACATGGAGCTCTCCAGCTCTGACAAGGTGTGGATACCGGCCTACAAGAATGCTACGCGCTATAAGTACGCCACGGCGGCAGCAGAGCAGGAGGGAGAAAAATGATTTTAGCAATCGTAGGCCTGTGCCTGGGCATCGTGCTGGGCTTTCTTTTCCCTTGGAGCATCCCTGTGGCGTACTCCAAGCTGTTTTCCATTGCCCTGCTGGCCTCCCTTGACTCGGTGTTTGGCGGCATCAGGGCAGCCAGCGAGGGAACCTTTGATGACAGGATTTTCATCTCCGGCTTCTTTTCCAACGCCTTGCTGGCGGCATTTCTGGTCTATGTAGGCGACCATCTGGGCATTGACCTTTATTATGTGGCCCTGCTGGCCTTGGGACTGCGCATTTTCAACAATTTGGGCATAATCCGCCAATATCTCTTGAAAAAGCATTGATGTGCAGGAATTTTATAGGTAATCTTATAATGTGCAAGTATGAAGCGTGACCTGAGTTTTGGGTTACGCTTTTTTGCTTTAGCAGAAATCTGAATTTTGTTTTAGCGTGTTAAAATAAATTTCAATATCTGCATAAAGTCAATATTGTGCTAATTTTCATCGAAAAATGCCCTTCTGCCGGGGCATTTATTTTTTTACAATGATTCTCATAAGAATTTGATGATGTGGCTGCTGTTTTGGCTAGTGGCGTAGTTTCTGCTATGAGTGTTATGTGAGTGTCATGTGAGTGCCATATTAGTGCTATTAGTGCCGGGGCAGCGGGATTTTTGGAAAATTTGGAAAAGAGGTATTGGGATGAAGAAAGCGTTGATTACAGGTGTTACCGGTCAGGATGGCTCTTATCTGGCAGAGTTTTTGCTGGAGAAGGGCTATGATGTGCATGGCATTATCCGCCGTTCCTCGGTGGATTATCGGGAGAGGATTGCCCATCTGGAGGGAAAAGAGAACTTCCACCTTCACTATGGGGATATGGGGGATTCCATGGGGCTGATGGCTGTGATCAGCAGTGTGCGCCCTGACGAGATTTATAATCTGGCGGCACAGAGCCATGTGCAGGTCAGCTTTGATGCGCCTGAGTTTACGGCAGATGTGGATGCCACCGGGGTGCTGCGTATTTTAGAGGCGGTGCGCCTCTGCGGCCTGGCTGCTACCTGCCGGATTTATCAGGCATCCACCTCAGAGCTTTATGGCAAGGTGGAGGAAGTGCCCCAGAATGAAAATACGCCATTTCACCCGTACAGCCCCTATGCTGTTGCCAAGCAGTACGGCTTCTGGATTACCAAGGAGTATCGGGAGGCCTATAACATGTATGCCTGCTCCGGCATTTTGTTCAACCATGAATCCGAGCGCCGGGGTGAGACCTTTGTTACCCGGAAAATTACCCTGGCTGCTGCCCGCATCGCCCAGGGCAAGCAGGACAAGCTGTATCTGGGCAACCTGGACAGCCTGCGTGACTGGGGTTATGCCAAGGATTATGTGGAGTGCATGTGGCTGATTTTGCAGCAGGAAAAGCCGGAGGATTTTGTGATAGCTACCGGCGTGCAGCACAGCGTCAGGGAGTTCTGCCAGCTGGCCTTCCACCATGCCGGCATTGAGCTGGAATTTTCCGGCAGCGGCATGGAGGAAAAAGGCATCGACAAGGCCACCGGCAGGGTGGTGATTGAGGTGTCCCCTGATTTTTATCGCCCGACTGATGTGGTGAATCTCTGGGGGGACCCGACCAAGGCAAGAACCCTGCTGGGCTGGAATCCCCAGAAGACAACCTTTGAGGAGCTGGTGGCCATCATGGTAAGGCACGATATGGAAAAGGTGGCGGCGGAGCGAATCAGGGAGCATGTCAACCTGGCGGAGTTTTTGGAAAAAGGCATTATTAAATGATGGTGTGTTGGTAATTGGGGGATGCAGTTTATGATGGAAAAGAATGCAAAAATTTATGTGGCCGGTCACAGGGGCATGGTGGGCTCTGCTATTGTCAGGGAGCTGAAGCGGCAGGGATATGCGGATATTATTACCCGTACCCACAGGGAGCTGGATTTGTGCCGTCAGGCAGAGGTGGAGGCGTTTTTCGCTGAGGAGAAGCCGGAATATGTTTTCCTGGCGGCTGCCAAGGTGGGGGGCATCGTAGCCAACAGTGAGGCTCTGGCTGATTTTATGTATGAGAATATGATGCTGGAGATGAACGTTATTCACGCCGCTTGGCAGCATGGCTGCAAAAAACTGGAATTCCTGGGCTCATCCTGCATCTATCCACGCCTGGCACCCCAGCCTATGAAGGAAAGCTGCCTTTTGACCAGTGAGCTGGAAAAGACCAATGAGGCCTACGCACTGGCCAAAATCAGCGGCCTGAAATATTGCGAGTTCCTGAATAAGCAGTACGGCACGGACTATATCTCGGTAATGCCCACCAATCTCTACGGGCCAAATGACAATTATCATCCTACCCACAGCCATGTGCTGCCTGCGCTGATTCGCAGGTTCCATGAGGCCAAGGAAAGCCGGGCGGCCAGCGTTACCTGCTGGGGTGACGGCAGCCCCCTGCGTGAGTTTTTGTATGTGGACGATTTGGCCAATCTCTGTGTGTTCCTGATGAACAATTACAGTGGCAACGAAACTGTCAATGCAGGCACCGGCAAGGAACTCAGCATCAGGGAGCTGACGGAGCTGGTAGCCAAGGTGGTGGGCTATGAGGGGGAAATCCTGTGGGATGTCTCCAAGCCTAACGGAACGCCGCGCAAGCTGCTGGATGTATCCAAGGCGGCACAGCTGGGATGGACTTATCAGACGGAGCTGGAAGATGGCATCAGGCTGGCGTATGAGGATTTTTTGCACAATCCTGTCCGGGCGGAGCGATGATTTAGGAATTTGTCTTTTTATCTGGCCAAAGCTGGTATGCAAGTTTTCTTGTATTAAGAAAGGTGAACATTGTGCTATTTAACTCCTATGAATTTATATTGTTGTTTTTGCCTGTTACTTTTGTTGTATTTTTTACGTTGGGCAAGCTGAAGTGTAACAAGCTGGCTACGGCATGGCTGGTATTGGCTTCCCTGTTTTTCTATGGCTGGTGGGATTATCATTATGTTCCTTTGTTGCTGATGTCAATTTTGTTTAACTATTTTGTAGGAAAGCAGATAGAAAACAGGGCAAATAAAAAAGCAATTTTGGTTGGGGGAATTGCAGCGGATTTGCTCTTGCTGGGCTATTTTAAGTATGCAGATTTTTTTATTTCTACAGTAAATGATTTATCCGGGAGCAGCTTGGGGCTTCTCAATATTGTGTTGCCCCTGGGCATTTCCTTTTTTACGTTTACTCAGATTGCATATCTGGTGGATGTATATCGCGGTATTGCCAAAAACATTTCGTTACTGTATTACTTTGAGTTTGTTACTATTTTTCCACATTTGATTGCCGGTCCGATTATCAGCTATAAGGAAATGTTGCCACAATTTATCAGGGCAGAAACTTTTGCCATAAATCACAAAAATATCGCTATTGGCCTGGCTATTTTTGCCATCGGTCTGACAAAAAAGGTGATGATTGCAGATAATCTGGCCGTTTGGGCAAATATAGCTTTCAATAACTCAGAAAATTTGACATTTCTGGCAGCATGGATTGGTGCTATATCTTATTCCTTGCAACTGTACTTTGATTTTTCAGGCTATAGTGAGATGGCAATCGGCTTGGGACTGTTGTTCAATTTAAGCTTGCCGATGAATTTTAATTCTCCTTATCAGGCAACAAGTATTGTAGATTTCTGGCGCAGATGGCACATGACACTGGGTAGCTGGGTTAAGGAATACATGTATATTCCCTTAGGTGGCAATAGGCATGGTGAGCTGTGCAAGATGAGGAATCTGCTGGTATCAATGCTGCTCATAGGACTGTGGCATGGCGCAGGATGGACGTTTGTTTTATGGGGGGGGACACATGGCTTATTGCTTGTTATAAATCATCAATGGCGGCGGTTTAATATCAAATTGCCGCACTTGGTCAACTGGGTGATGACTTTTTCTTGTGTTGTGGTTTGCTGGGTTTTATTTAGGGCGGAATCAATTCATGAAGCCTTGAATGTGCTGAGATGTATGACAGATATTTACCATTTCGGGTTGCCGGATAAGGACTTTATTTGGAATAATTTTGGTTTTTTGGAGCAGTACGGCATTAACTTCGGTCAGTGGATTTTTAGTGAATCCCTGCCCCGGGTGCTTGTAACATTGTCTGCTTTAATGGTGTTGGTAGTGTGTGTTCCCAATCCTTTGGAGCTTAGAGAAAGTCAGATTTTATTCCGGCATAAGGCGTTGCCAATCCTGCTGGGCATGCTGTTGGGGCTGAGCCTGTTAATGTGCAACGTGCAAAATTCGGAGTTTTTATATTTCCAGTTCTAGAAGGTGAATTGATGTCGTATAAAAAATTTACAGCCTGCCTGATAATGGCATTTTTATTTGCTGTGATGATTTTCCAGCCGTTATTGTTTTTGATGAATTTTGGTGGGCTTACCCAGAGGGAGAAGTACTTAGATGAATGGATTGATTATAAAAAAGCTGTTTCATCTGCCATTGAGTCCCCAAAAATCGTATTGCTGTCCGGCTCTAATACTTTATTTGGCATAGATGCGGAAAGCATGGAGCAGGATTTGGGCATTCCTGTCGTAAATATGGGACTTCATGCCGGGCTGGGGGAGTATATTTTTGCGGTATGCAAGCCGTTGCTTCAGCCTGGTGATGTGGTAATTTTGCCCTTGGAATATGAGTATTATCAACTGAAGGGGTTAAGTGGCGAAGGACTGGCCTATGTGACAAATTATGATACGGCCTATTTTAGGGGCTTGCCATATTCTGAGCAGCTGAAGCTGCTGTACAACTATGATTGCCGGGATATGGGGCTTGCTTTGTTTGACAGGCTGAGAAATAAAAAAAGCGAGGAAAGTGCCACATACTCTGTAAAAAATTTTGATACCCGTGGTGATATTAGAAGCAATGCGGTTGAAGGTAGCAAAATGCAACCACCATCACATTATAAGCAGGTATTTTCGGAGGATAGCGTTCCTAACGAAAAATCAGCTGGTACAATTGGGGATTTTGTGGATTGGTGTCATTTACACGATGTAAAAGTTTATGCAGCGTGGCCGAGTTATCTGTGCTATGGTGGTGAGTTTAATGAAAAGGATAAAATTCAAAATGAGCATATCGAGAGTTTTTGGCGCAGTAAAGATGTAGAAGTTATAGGTAACTTTGCAGATAATCTCTATCCGGCTGAGTTATTTTTTGATACGGAATACCATTTAAATGATGCAGGCAGAAAAATAAGAACCTTCCGTTTGCTGGACGATTTGAAGTCCATCCAGTCGTTTCAAAGTTATCTCATACAAATGAATGCTGTCCGCTGAAGTGAAGAAAGTAATTTTCAGAGAAGAAAGGCAGGAGTAGTGCATGCATATAGTTTTGTTATCCGGCGGTTCGGGCAAGAGGCTGTGGCCTTTGTCAAACGATATCCGTTCCAAGCAGTTTATAAAAATCTTTAAAAATGAATCCGGTCAGTATGAATCCATGGTGCAGCGGGTGTATGGACAGATTAAGCGCGTGCTGCCTGAGGCGGATGTGACTATTGCCACCTCGAAATCCCAGGTTTCTTCTATACTGAATCAGTTGGGGGAGCAGGTGGGTATTTCCGTGGAGCCATGCCGCAGGGATACCTTTCCGGCTATTGCCTTGTCTGCTGCCTATCTGGCAGATGTCAGGCAGGTGCCTCTGGATGAGCCGGTGGTGGTCTGCCCGGTGGACCCTTTGGTGGAGGATGAGTATTTTGCTGCCTTTGCAGGGCTTTGCCAGCAAGTCATGGCAGGAGAAGCAAATCTGGTGCTTATGGGCATAGAGCCGTCTTATCCTAGTGAGAAGTATGGCTATATCATCCCGGAGGACGGCAATGTGGTCAGCAGGGTGCGCACCTTCAAGGAAAAGCCGGATAAGGAAACTGCCGGTGAGTATATCAGCCAGGGGGCGCTGTGGAACGGAGGCGTTTTTGCCTTCCGGCTGGGGTATCTGATGGACAAGGCTCATGAGCTGATTGAGTTTGCGGATTATCGTGATTTGCTGGCCAGGTATGCAGGGCTGAAGAAAATCAGCTTTGATTATGCAGTGGTGGAGAAGGAGACCAGGATTCAGGTCATGCGCTTTCAGGGCACCTGGAAGGATTTGGGTACCTGGAATACCCTGACGGAAGCTATGGACGAGCAGTCCATCGGCGAGGTTATTACCAATGATACCTGCGAAAATGTGCATGTCATCAATGCCCTGGATGTGCCGGTGCTGGCCATGGGGCTGAAAAATGTGGTTGTGTCCGCCTCCCCGGAGGGGATACTGGTCAGCGACAAGGAGCAGAGTGCCTATATCAAGCCGTATGTGGATGGCATCAGCCAGCAGGTGATGTTTGCAGAAAAAAGCTGGGGCAGCTACCGGGTAATGCACGTGGAAGCTGGCAGCCTCACTGTGCTGGTTACGCTTAAGCAGGGGCATAGCATGAATTACCACAGCCATCAGTGCCGCGATGAGGTCTGGACTGTGCTGTCAGGTTACGGGCGTACCGTGATTGATGGGGAAATGCAGAATATCAAGCCGGGGGATGTGGTGAAGCTGCCGTCCGGCTGCAAGCATACTGTTTTTGCCGACACGGATTTGAAGCTTCTGGAGGTGCAGCTGGGACAGGCTATCAGCGTTGGGGACAAGATAAAGCATGATTTTGAGCCTGATACAAGCTGCTTCGGCAGCGGTGATATTCGCGGCATCTACCCAACTCAGGTCAATGAGGAGCTGGCATATAGGATAGGCAGGTATTTCAGAAAAATCCTCTCCCTGCCCGGGCAGGCTGATGCCGGTGCTGCAAATAACGATGCACATGATGTATATAGTGCTGTAAATGGCAGCGAAAGCAGTGGCATAAACAGCGGTGCAGATGGTAATGATGGCTGCAATGGGGAAAAGAAGCGGAAGCTCAGGATTGCCGTGGGGCATGATATACGCCTGTCAGGGCCGTCACTGAAGAAAGCACTGGTCAGGGGGCTGACGGAAGCAGGCTGTGATGTGGTGGATATCGGTCAGTGCGGTACGGAGATGATTTATTTTGCCACCGCCCATGGGAAGCTGGATGGCGGCATCATGGTGACGGCCAGCCACAATCCCAAATCCTACAATGGCTTTAAGCTGGTAGGCGGCGGGGCACGGCCTATTTCCAAGGACAGCGGCTTGAAGGAGCTGGAGCGTTTCTGCCGGGCGGAGCCGGAGCAGAACCAGAAGGAAGACTTGATTGCTGAGAATACAGGCATGGTGGAGCAAGCTGATATTTTGCAGGATTATATTGAACATCTGCTGAGTTATGTGGATATGGATGGTATGTGCCGCAGGGCAGAGGAAGGCGGCAGGCGGCTGCGCATCGTGGTCAATGCTGGCAACGGTGCGGCGGGGCCGGTAATTGATGCCCTGGCAGACAGGCTGCCTTTTGAATTTATCAAGATAAATAACACTCCTGACGGCAATTTTCCTAATGGGGTGCCAAATCCCTTGCTGATGGAAAATCGTGCCGCTACGGCAGATGCGGTAGTGGCATACAAGGCAGATGCGGGAATTGCCTGGGATGGTGATTTTGACCGCTGTTTTATGTTTGACGAAAATGGCAGCATGATTGAAGGCTACTACATGGTGGGGCTTCTGGCAGAGGCATTTCTGAAAAAATTCCCTCAGGCGAGGATTATCCATGACCCGAGGGTGTACTGGAATACCCAGGATATTTGCCGGAGCCTTGGCGGTGAGGCGGTGCTCTGCCGCAGCGGACATTCCTTTATCAAGGCGAAGATGAGGGATATTGATGCCGTATATGGCGGCGAGATGAGTGCCCATCATTATTTTAGGGATTTTGCCTACTGTGACAGTGGCATGATTCCGTGGCTGCTGGTACTGGAGCTTTTGCAGCAGGATAGCCGGAAATTTTCCGCTCTTTTGGCAGAGCGCATGGCGATGTATCCATGCAGCGGTGAGATTAACAGCAAGGTGGACAGCGTTCAGGCGGCTGAGGAAATCATAGCTGCTGTAAAGGCCAAATATGCTGACGGGCAGGCGGATTATACGGATGGATTGTCTGTAGCGTATCCTGACTGGCGATTCAACATCAGGAAATCCAACACGGAGCCGGTCATCAGGCTGAATGTGGAGACACGGGGCGATAGGATTATGCTGCAGGAAAAGACGGAGGAGCTTTTGAAGCTGCTCAGGTCTGCCGGTCATTGATGATAATTGATGGTGCTTTACAGTAACTTGATGGTAACGGGGTGAGGTAGTTGTGGCGAGGGGAAGATTGTCCCCTTTGGAGATAGCTGTTTTAAAGCGAAATCCTTATGTGGAGGATGTAAATGCGACGCGGATAATGTACACCTACAAGTTCAAGTGTATGTTCATGGAACGGTATCTGGCCGGTGAGCGACCTGTGGATATTTTCCGTCAGGCAGGCTTTGATGTATCGGTGCTGGGCGAAAAGCGGATAGAGAGGGCAACTGCCCGCTGGAAGGCACTTTATGAAGGCAATGGCGTAGAGGGACTGCGAGGTGTGGCGCGGAAAAATGATGAACATATGCCGTCCGTTGCGGATAAAAAAAGCGGTGGCAAAAGCAAAGCTGCAAAAAATGACGTTGTTGACGAGTATGCATTAAAGATGGCAACTCAGGAAAACCGCATCAGCCATCTGGAAAAGATGGTGCTGGATATGACCAGCAGGCTAAAGGTGCTGGAAAAGCAATCAGCGGAATTTGCGGTGAAGCTGGATTTGCTGGCAGTGCATGGCAGTGTTGAAGAAGACTATATGTCAAATAAAAGTCACGGCAATACCTATCTGTATGAGCTTATTTATGAGGCCATGGGAAAGTTTGCCGGGCGTCTCAGCGTGAACAGCCTGTGCGAGATTTTCCATGTGTCGCGGCAGGGGTACTATAGATATCTGAAACAGCGTAGCATGGCGCGAGAAATGTGAGCCAAATACTCTCATTCAGGCAGCCAAGATAATTTATTATCTTGTGCTGTCTGGATGGGAGTATTTTTTTTCGGCAAAAACATGGAAATTTTTTTAGGAGAACCCTTGCAGATAGGCTGTCTGTAGGCCGCAAGACTAGAGGGCAGGAAAAAGTTCTAATTTTTTCGCCCGATGTCTTGCAGGGGGGGGTTAAGTATGCTATTATAATAGACATTACGAAATGTTTTAAAATTTGCTGAAACAGGAAAGGACTTATTTGGGTGGAGAGCAAGGAAAATACAGAAAAAGCGTATATGGGGTGTGCTTTTGACGGCCAGGTGACGGGGCACCGCTATCTGAGACGCATTATGTCGGTGCTGGCAGATTATATCGCCATATTGCTGGCGGAGAAGTCTGCCATGTGGGTGACTGCCTTGCTGGTGGATTCGGGCAGGTATGAAAGACTGGCTTCGTCATATACATACTTTTGGATTCCGGTCATCTTTATTCTGTTTTATTCCAGGTCAAATATCTATCACATGCGTCCCATACTGGACAAGATACGGGATATCTTCTACTGCACCTGCAACGGGCTGGTGGTTTCCCTGCTGTTTTTGTATTTTGCCCATAAAAATATCGTGGACAACGCAGTGTTCCCGGTGACATTTGCAGTCTGTGCCTTTGGGCTGGGCTACGCCATCAGGTATATGTACTGGCGATGCCTGAAAAGCTGGCATCTCTTGTATGAGCCGGTAATCCTTATCGGTGCCGGGAAGACGGCGGAAAAGGCTCTCAGGTTTTATGAGCAGGATTTGGGCTATCGGTACGATGTGCTGGGGCTTCTGGATGATTATCCTTATAAATCCCCTATGGCAGGCAAATATCCTGTGCTGGGGGGCATGTGGGATGCTGAGAAAATCGTGCAGGAGACCGGCGTAAAGACGGTGGTCATTACTGCCCCGGGGCTGGCAAAGGAGCAGCTGCAGAAGCTGATCAGCCAGGTGCAGCCCCATGTGAGGAACATCTCCTTTGTGCCGGATTTGCTGGGTACCCAGGTTATGGGCGTGGAGGCCAATGTTTTCTTTACGGAGGAAATGCTTGTGCTGAAGCTGCGGAACAATCTGGCAAGGCGCAAGAACATATTTGTTAAGCGTGTTTTTGATTTGTTGCTGAGTGCTGTTATTCTCCTGCCGGTTCTGATAGTGATGCTGGGGGTGGCTGTGGCCATCAGGTGCGAGTCGAAGGGGCCGGTATTCTTCAATGCCAGGCGCATCGGCAAGCATGGCAGGGAGTTCTTGTGTTATAAATTTCGCTCCATGTACATGAATGCGGATGAGATACTGGAAAGTTATCTGACTGAAAACGCAGAGGCACGGGCGGAATGGAATGAGTTTCAGAAGCTGAAGGGCTATGATCCGAGAGTGACAAAGGTGGGACGTATCATACGGCGTACCAGCCTGGATGAACTGCCACAGATAGTAAATGTGCTGCTGGGAAATATGAGCCTGGTGGGGCCAAGGCCTTACCTGCCGAGGGAGAAGGAAAAGATGGGCAGTCATTTTGATACCATCTGCATGACTACTCCTGGCATAACAGGACTGTGGCAGGTTAGTGGCAGGAGCGATGTGGCTTTTGCCGGAAGATTGCATTTGGATGAATGGTATGTGCATAACTGGTCAGTATGGGTAGATGTGATGTGCCTTTTCAAGACGGTGAAAATTGTGGTATTTGGCAAGGGTGCTTATTGATATATGGTATATGGTATAGCTTTTGGCAAAGAGTGTCAGAGTGTAATTGACATAGTTTTT
>JALFXV010000060.1 GCA_022786545.1 Selenomonadaceae bacterium | reverse complement strand
CTGTTGTGGCTATCAGAACAAGGATATAAAGAATCTAAACGTAAGGACATGGCTCTGCCCTGAATGTGGGGCTGTCCACAATCGTGATAAAAATGCTGCCATAAACATAAAATCAGAAGGCGAAAGATTATTTTTCGCCTGAAATTAATGTGGGCAGGGCATTGTCCACTGCGGAGAGAACTCGTAAGACCTGCTGTTAAGGCAGGCAAGGTTCGTTATTATCCCAGAATCCCCTAGCTTTAGCCATGGGGAGTATGTCAAGATCCAAGCTTTGATAGCATAGGAACGGAAGGTAGCGGGTGCGATACAATGTGTTATAATAATGCTGTTATGATAATATGCTGTCATGATAATGTGTTTGACATACTTGCCTTGCCTGAAGGCAGGGCAGTTACGGCGCGTTTGGTAATTCGATGTATATATGTGCAATTATGATGTATATATGTGAAATTATATGAAAGAAAGTGAGTTAGTTATGATATTGGTTTCCTCCTGCCTTCTTGGCAATAATGTAAAGTATAGCGGTGGCAATAACGGGCATCAGCTGCTGATGAAGTACGGGCAGTATCTGACGGCAGTCTGCCCTGAATGCCTGGGGGAGCTGCCTATTCCGCGGCCACCGGCAGAATTGCAGGGAGGAGATGGCCATGCTGTGCTGGCGGGCAGGGCAAGGGTGTGCAACAAGGAAGGGCTGGATGTGACAGGGAATTTCCTGCAGGGGGCGAAGCTTGCCCTGGAAATGGCAAAAAAACATGACGTGAAGGTTGCCATCCTCAAGGCGAACAGTCCCTCCTGCGGCAACGTGCAGATTTACAGCGGCAGGTTTGATGGGGAAAAAATATCAGGTGCCGGGGTGGCAGCGGCCTTGCTGCAGGCGAATGGCATAAAGGTGTATTCGGAGCAGGAGATTGATGAGGCATTGCTGAAAAAGCTTATAGCAGAAGACAGGGAGTAAAATGCTGTGCCTTGCCGTGATTTATGGTGATTTATGGTGAATTTTCCTGATATTTGCCCTTTGGCGGCTGGGCATGGATTGACATTATCAGGAAAAATAAATATAATAGTACAGTGTGACTAAAAACAAGCGAAGGCATGCTGCATGAGGTTTTGACAGCAGATGACTTTAGTTTTTCTGCATGAGGTTTTGACAGCAGATAGATTTCAGTTTTCTGCATGAAGCTTTGATGGCAGATGAAGTTGAGTTTTCTGCATGAAGCTGGTGCAGTTGCCGCCTGTTAGTATATGATAAAAGGAGTTTTGCAAAATGGCAGATAAGAGTGTAATGCTGACCGCGGATGGTCTTAAAAAATTGCAGGAAAAGCTGAATCATTTGAAGGGAGAAAGGCGGAAAGAAGTAGCGGAACGCCTGAAAGCTGCTATTGCCCTGGGCGATTTGTCCGAGAACTCCGAGTACGATGATGCCAAAAATGAGCAGGCATTTTTGGAGGGTGAAATCCTTGAGCTGGAAGAAAACATCAGGAATGCCAGGATTATTGAGGCAAGTTCTGACAGCAATACTGTTTCCCTGGGCTGCCAGGTTGTGCTGAAGGATATTGAGTTTAATGAAGTGGATACTTACATGATTGTTGGTTCTACTGAGGCTGACCCGGATAACGGCAAGATTTCCAATGAGTCACCGGTAGGCCTGGCTATTATGGGCAAGACAGTGGGGTCCGTGGTGGATGTTATTGTCGGTGATAATACCATTCAGTATCAAATTATGGAGATTAAGCAGTAAGCTGGCTGCTGGTTACAAATAGTTACAAATAGTTGCAATAGGAGATAGATTTAAGTGTCAGAGAAGAACGAGAACAAGCCTGTTGTTGAACAGGATATGAATGAGCTTCTGAAGGTGCGCCGGGATAAGCTGGCAGCCTTTGAGGCAAAGGGCGTGGCTCCTTTTGGCCATCGCTTTGAGGTTTCTCACCACGCCAATGAGGTGCTGGAGCAGTTTGGCGGCCTGGAGGGCGAGGCTGAGAGCCAGGAAGAGGTTGCTATCGCAGGCCGCCTGATGGCAATCCGCGGTCATGGCAAGGCAAGCTTTTCCGTGCTGATGGACCGCAGCGGCCGCATCCAGATTTATTTTAAGCTGGATGTGCTGGGGGAGGAAAAGTATTCCCAGTTCAAGCTTTTGGATATTGGCGATATTATCGGCGTAAAGGGCAAGGTTTTCCGTACCCGCCGGGGGGAGATTACTGTCCGGGTGGATGATTTTGACCTTTTGTCCAAGTCCCTGCGTCCGCTGCCTGAGAAATTCCACGGCCTGACGGATACGGAAATCCGCTACCGCCAGCGTTATGTGGATTTGATTATGAACCCTGAGGTTATGGATACCTTTGTAGCCCGTACCAATATCATGAAGTCCATCCGCGATTATCTGGACGAGCGTGACTTCCTGGAGGTTGAGACTCCGGTGCTGGGAACTATTGCCGGTGGTGCGGCAGCAAGGCCGTTTATTACCCATCACAATACCCTGGACATTGATATGTACCTGCGCATCGCCACCGAGCTGAATCTGAAGCGGCTGATTGTGGGCGGCATGGAGCGCGTCTATGAGATGGGGCGCGTGTTCCGCAACGAGGGCATGGATGTGCGCCACAACCCTGAGTTTACTTCCATTGAGATTTATCAGGCTTATGCTGATTATCGCGATTTGATGGATATTACCGAGGGCATTGTGCTGAATGCTGCCCAGAAGGTGCTGGGTACTACCGTAATCAATTATCAGGGCACTGAGATTGATTTGGCCAAGGTTAAGCGCATCAGCATGAACGATGCGGTGAAGGAAGCAACTGGCAAGGATTTCCTCAGCTGCCAGACTGTGGAGGAAGCCCGGGCTATGGCCAGGGAGATTGGCGTTCCTTATGAGGAGCGTTTTGGCATTGGCGGCATTTTGAATGCAGCTTTTGAGGAAAAGGTGGAGGAATCCCTGATTCAGCCGACCTTTATTACCGGCCATCCAACGGAGATTTCCCCTCTTGCCAAGCGGAATCCTGAGAATCCGATGATTACTGACCGCTTTGAGTTCTTTATCTATGGCCGTGAGCTGGCCAATGGCTTTACCGAGCTGAATGACCCGATTGACCAGGAGGGGCGTTTCCTGGAGCAGATGAAGCAGCGTGAGGCCGGTGATGATGAGGCTCATGAGATGGATCGTGACTTCATTACTGCCCTGGAGTATGGCCTGCCGCCAACGGGCGGACTGGGCATCGGCATTGACCGCCTGGTTATGTTCCTGACGGACAGTGCTTCCATCCGTGATGTATTGCTGTTCCCGACCATGAAGCCGCTGGCTGGCGAGGGCAGGAAAAAGCTGGCCGATGATGCACCGGCAGCTGATGAGGCCCAGGCAGAGAAGCTGGACCTTTCCAAGGTGAAGATTGAGCCTCTGTTTGAGGAGTGCGTTGATTTTGAGACTTTCTCCAAGTCTGACTTCCGTGCCGTAAAGGTCAAGGCCTGCGAGGCTGTGAAGAAGTCCAAGAAGCTGCTGCAGTTTACCCTGGATGATGGTACCGGCACTGACCGCACCATCCTGAGCGGCATCCACGCTTACTACGAGCCGGAGGAGCTGATTGGCAAGACGCTGGTGGCTATCGTGAACCTGCCGCCCCGTGCTATGATGGGCATTGAGTCCTGCGGCATGCTGCTGAGTGCAGTGTGCGAGTATGACGGGGCAGAAAAGCTGAACCTCTTGATGGTTTCTGACAATATCCCGGCTGGTGCCAAGCTGTACTAAGATTTGAATTGTACTATACTAAGCTGCATTAGGCTTTGCTACGTACATAATGGTTTTATAATACCACCTATTTGCATGAATGTGCAGATAGGTGGTATTTTTTTATTTTTGGACAGCTTCCGGCATACCGCCGGTGACATAGTACATTTTGAGTTTTTCGCAAAGCGGATTGGAGTTAATGACCTTGGGGCAATCCTGCACTTCATCGAAGATGATTTTAGAATTTGCTGATGGGAGCAGGTGCTTCTGCAAATATTCACTGTAAAAAATGTGATTATACGCCCAAAGAACATTGTATTTTTTGTAATCACATGCTATAATATGTGTGAATAATGAGGGGAGGGGTGCGGCTGTGTATCGTGTTGCTATGGAAAGGCTGCTGAAATGGAAAGCAAGTAGGCGGCGTAAGCCGCTAATCATTGAAGGTGCAAGGCAGGTTGGCAAGACCTGGCTGATGAAGGAATTCGGTAAAAGCGCATACAGGGATACTGTTTATATTAACTTTGAGGCCAATTCAAGAATGTCAGATCTGTTTGCTTCTGATTTGGATACTGACCGCCTGATTATGGGGCTAGAGCTGTATGCAGGCCGTAAAATTGATTCAGATAATACATTATTGATTTTTGATGAAGTGCAGGAGGTGCCAAGAGCCTTGGCAGCCCTCAAGTATTTTCACGAAAATGCTCCGCAATATCACATTGTATGCGCCGGTTCCCTCCTTGGCATAGCCCTGCACGAAGGAACTTCTTTTCCAGTGGGGAAGGTAGACTTTTTAAAACTCTATCCGTTGTCCTTTACGGAATTTTTAATGGCAATGGAAAAAGAACGCTTTGCAGAGCTTTTGGATATGCAGGATTTTGATATGATTGCAAGCTTCAGGCAGACTTATATTGATGCCTTGAAGCAGTATTACTTCGTGGGCGGCATGCCGGAAGCAGTGCAAAGCTTTGCGGAAAATAAGGATTTTAATGAGGTTCGTGATATTCAAAAGCGGATTCTGGCAGCCTATGAGCAGGATTTTTCCAAGCATGCGCCCCATGAAATTGTCCCGAAAATTCGCATGCTGTGGAACAGCATTCCCTCTCAGCTGGCAAAAGAAAATAAGAAATTTCTTTATGGCCTTGTCCGTGAGGGTGCCCGTGCCAAGGAATATGAAACGGCGATTATGTGGCTTTCTGACTGCGGGCTTGTTTACAAGGTGAGCCGGGTCAATCAAGCTGGGATGCCGTTAAAGGCGTATGAGGATTTAAAGGCGTTTAAGCTGTTCATGGTGGATGTGGGTTTGCTGGGCTGCATGACAGGGCTTCGCCAGCGCACCTTGCTTGATGGCAATGACCTGTTTACTGAGTTCAAGGGAGCCTTGACTGAGCAATATGTCTGCCAGCAATTGAAAACGATTGAAGATTTGGGGCTTTATTACTATACCAATGACAGAGGTTCCTGCGAAGTTGATTTTGTTGTTGATACAGGTGAGCAAATTGTGCCGGTTGAAGTGAAGGCGGAGGTCAATCTCAGAGCCAAGAGCTTGAAAACTTATCAGGAAAGATTTTCGCCTGCGATTTCTGTTCGTACATCTATGGCTGATTTCAAAAAAGAGGCCTGGCTGGTAAATTTGCCACTGTATGGGATTGAGCAGCTTGCAAAGCTGGCGGAAGATGGTATGAGTGAATGAATAATAATAACAGCAATAACAATAAAAATAAAAATCAAAATGATCATGGCGGCAGCCAGGCCATCGCCATGAAAATCATCGCCCGCATCCGCAATGATTTTCCCAGCAAGTTCGGCATCCCCCGGCAGAGCGGCGTGGTCAGGGAGCTGCAGGGGCGCATCGTTTTTGAGCCGGAGTACAGGAATCCTGATGCCCTGCGGGGCCTAGAGGGCTTTGATTACCTGTGGCTCATCTGGCAGTTTTCGGAGGCGGTGCGGGACAGGTGGTCACCTACGGTGCGTCCGCCCATTCTGGGGGGCAATACCAGGATGGGGGTCTTTGCCACCCGTTCTCCTTTCCGCCCCAATGCCATAGGTCTTTCCAGTGTCAGGCTGGAAGGGGTGGAGCTTCATACCCCGGATGGGCCTGTGCTGCATATCAGCGGGGCGGATCTGATGGATGGCACGCCGATTTTTGACATCAAGCCTTATCTTGCCTATGCGGATAGCCATCCTGAGGCGGCGCAGGGTTTCAGGGGGGACGGCTGGAAGCGGCAGCTGCAGGTGGAAATCCCGGATAACTTGCTGGAAAGAGTGCCGGAGGGGAAAAGGGCAGGGCTCCTGGGGGTGCTGTCCAATGACCCGCGGCCTACCTATCACAAGGATGAGGCGCGTATCTACGGCATGCCCTTCGGCAGCCAGGAAATCAGGTTTCGCGTGGCGCAGGACAGGCTGCTGGTGGTGGATGTGATAAATTTTTAAGTTTTTTTGAAAAAAGTGTTGACAACTCACTCATTTTTCTATATAATCTTAATTGTTGTCACGCAAGTGAGAAATAAGGTAACGGCCCGGTAGTTTAGTTGGTTAGAATGCCGCCCTGTCACGGCGGAGGTCAGGGGTTCAAGTCCCCTTCGGGTCGCCATCTTTTCCTGGCGGTGCTGGCAGATGAAGATGCGGAAATAGCTCAGTTGGTAGAGCATCACCTTGCCAAGGTGGGGGTCGCGAGTTCGAGTCTCGTTTTCCGCTCCATTTTCCTCAGAGTTTTCACAATTCTATAGATGGTGACATAGCCAAGCGGTAAGGCCGAGGTCTGCAAAACCTCTATTCCCCAGTTCGATTCTGGGTGTCACCTCCAAATGCGGAAATAGCTCAGTTGGTAGAGCATCACCTTGCCAAGGTGGGGGTCGCGAGTTCGAGTCTCGTTTTCCGCTCCATTTTTTTCTCTGAGTTTTCACAATTTTATAAATGGTGACATAGCCAAGCGGTAAGGCCGAGGTCTGCAAAACCTCTATTCCCCAGTTCGATTCTGGGTGTCACCTCCAAAGAGTGTATTCTCCCCTGAGCAGGTCTTGGGGGATTTTTTATTTGCCTTTTGTTCTGAAAAAGCATATAATATAAGTAACAAGTATGAGAAAAGCGAGGCGGAGTAATGGCAGAAAACAATGTTATGACAAAAATCACGGACAATCTTCTGAAGGTATATGATTATGCTTTTGTGGAGGGTGCCACCTACGGCTTTTACAAGCCTAATGATGCCATGTATGTGGGCGTCAGGATGACGGAGAAGCAGTACAACTGCCCCGGCTGCGGCAAAAGCTTCCGGGTGAAGATACGCAACGACAATGACGGCATCCTCTATTTTTCCAAGAGCCGTATTGCGGAGCAGAAGAAGATTTATGAGGAGCTGGATATGGATTTTCCGGCTGACTGGGAATTGATGGAGAAGCCTTATATCTACCAGCTTTCAGGCTATTGTGCCGGGTGCGCGGCTGAAAAGCTGCTGGCCTCGGAGGAATGGGGCCAGCGCATCAACAACCTCTGCCATGAACTTTATTTGCAGGATATGCTGGTATCGGACAAGGCCAAGCAGTACATGACGGATGCGGTAGAAAGGTGGCTGGAGGGGATTGCTGATGCCGGGGAGCTGACCAGGTTTGACCTGGCAAACCCGGAGATTTTGCAGGAGCTGATCTGGATTATGGTGCTTAGCGATACGGCGGCCTGTGAAGAGGCGCTGCAGGAGTACCGTGATGCTGTGCAGCCCATGCTCTACGAGCTGAAGGAGCTGCTGGAAAAGGCTACACCTGCCTGGAAGGCCTACGTGGCCCGCAGTTCCAGCCTGCCTGAATCCATGTCTGATGGTGAGTATCACGAATATACGCTGGCCTTCCCGGCTGAGGATACTGTGGGCCAGGACTTTTATTTCAGGAAAACCGTGGAAAAGAGCAGGGTGGAGATGTTTGTGAGCCAGCATCGCATCGCATCCATCCAGGAGCTTTTAGCAGATGCAGGGTTCCAGGAAAAGTGGATTGACATGGTCATGGACAAGGCCAATGAACTGGTGAAATAAGGTGGCTTATGAAGAAGATTGCAGTTTGTTTTTTGGTGTTTATGCTGGCAGTTTCCCTGTCCTCCCTGGCTTTTGCCGCCAAAAAGGCCGGCAGTTTGCAACCGGAGGATTTTGCTTTCAGGGGAGTGGCGCTGGGGGATACGGCAGCCGTGATGCAGGAAAAGCTGGGGGAGCCGGATTTTGATACGGAGATAGTGGTGCTGGAGCAGGCTGTCAGATGCTATGTGTATTCCGCGGATTTGAAGGTTTGCACGGACCCCAGGACGGACAAGGTAGTGGCTGTTCTCTGCAAGGACAAGGAGTACAAGGCAAGGGACGGGGTTACTTATGGTGCTACCCGTGCCAAGCTGATGAGTACCTACGGCAAGGCGGACAAGGAGAAGCGGGATGGCAATCTGTACTATGTATACAGGAATCCTGAGGATGAGAAGCAGAAGCTGATGCTGCAGATGGAGCCAACGGATTACTATGTGGAGAGTTTTTTGCTGACCAGCCTGCCACTGACGGAGGATGAGGCGGCTGAGTATGAAATAGGCGAGTTCCCGGCGGAGCTGTCCGGGGAGGAGGAGCCGAAGCTCAGCGGCGGCTTTAACAGCCGTGGCGAGTGGTGGGCTGCCTACAAGGTAAATGATAATCTGACGATAGGCATCTGATTGCCGTAAGCAGGCGTCCGGTGCCGGCAGATGGGTGCTGGCTGCCTGGCAGCAGGTACCTGACAGGGATTTTTGCCGGAGGGGTATAGTTTTTTTAGGAAAGCGGGTGTTATTTTTGGATGCAAAGCGTCTAATCAGGGTGGCCCAGGGATTGGAACCGGCAGACCTGGTTCTGAAAAATGCGGAGGTGTTTCATGTTTATACGGGCGAGTTCATTTTAAGCGATATAGCCATCGCAGATGGCTATATCGCCGGGACTGGCTCCTATTTTGGCATTGAGGAAATAGACATGCAGGGGCGCTATATTGTGCCTGGGCTGATTGATGCCCATGTGCATATTGAGAGCTCCATGCTGACGCCGTACCAGTTCGCCAAGGCAGCACTGCCCTGCGGCGTGACCACTGTCATTACTGACCCTCACGAGATTGCCAATGTCTGCGGCAGCAAGGGCATCCGGTTCATGCTGGAAGCAACGGAGAATATACCGCTGAATGTGTATGTCATGCTGCCTTCCTGCGTTCCGTCCACGGATTTTGAGAACGCGGGGGCAACCCTTCTGGCAGATGACCTGGAGCCCTTCTTGCAGCATCCAAGGGTGCTGGGGCTGGCGGAGATGATGAATGCGCCGGGGGTACTTATGCAGGATGACAGCGTCATGGAGAAGCTGCGCATGGCAGAACGGCATGGCATGCATGTGGACGGCCACGCACCGGGCCTGACCAGCAGCCAGCTGATGGGGTATGCTGCAGCAGGGATTACCTCCGACCATGAGTGCATCAGCAAGGAGCAGGCCCTGGAAAGGCTGCGTGCCGGTATCGGTGTCATGCTGAGGGAAGGCACTGCTGCCAAGAATCTCAAGGCACTGCTGCCGGCGGTCAATCCTGATACGGCACCCTATTTTATGTTCTGCTCTGATGACAAGATTCCGGCAGAGCTTCTGGAAAGCGGCTACATCAACGACATGATACGGATTGCTGTATCCGAGGGGGGCGTGAGCGTAGCCAATGCCTTGCAGATGGCAACTATCAATACGGCACGGCACTATAACCTCAAGGATGTGGGGGCGATTCTGCCAGGCCGCAAGGCGGATCTGCTGGTGCTGGACGGCCTCAATCCGTGGGTGCCGCTGCAGGTCTACAAGGATGGCAGGCTGGCTTATGATAAGGGCAGGCTGGTGCAGGAGGGGACGGAACTGGATTCCTCCGGCCTGGAGCATACAGTCAATGTGGGGGAGCTGAGTCCGGAGGTGCTCAGGCTGCCCCTGGCAACGGAAATGGCCCATGTCATAGGGCTGGTGCCTTATCAGATTGTGACCAAGAAGAGCGTCCTGCCTGTCAAGCGGGTGGATGGCTGTGCTGTCAGCGATACTGCGAATGACGTGCTGAAGCTGGCGGTGTTTGAGCGGCACAGGGCAACAGGCAACGTGGGGCTGGGACTGGTGAAGGGCTTCGGCCTGAAGCGGGGGGCCCTGGCGTCAACGGTGGCACATAACTCCCACAACCTGATTGTCATCGGCACTAATGACGAGGATATGCTGGCGGCTGCCAGGGAGCTGCAGCGTATCGGCGGCGGCATCTGCATCGCCGATGGCGGTGAGATAACAGCCTCCCTGGCTTTGCCGGTAGGCGGCCTGATGACCAATGAGCCGGCGCAGGTGGTGGCTGACAAGCAGGCGGCGATTATTGCCAGGGCACGGGAAATGGGCGTGCCGGAGTTTTATTCGCCGTTTTTGACGCTGGCATTTCTCAGCCTGCCGGTTATCCCGTCCCTGAAGCTTACGGACAAGGGGCTGGTGGATGTGGATTCCTTCAAGTTTATCCCCCTGGGGGTAAAGTAAGCAGGTTAGGGCAGGTTAGGCCGGTTACGGCGTGCTGGCCAGGATTTTAGATTTCAGGTTAAGTTTTTTCTTTGGTACACTTTAGGAAGGTTCGTGGAGATATCTCATGTTTTTTCTTAATTCAGCAAAGGCTTTAGGTGTTTTTTCTGAAAGGTTTGACAGGCTGATGACGCCTTTTGCGGCAGTCAGGCTTGTGGTGCTGTTCTTCTGTGCCTGTGCCCTGCTCATCCCCAATGATTACGGGGTGGTTGCCGGGGAGAGGATATTGCCCAATCCGCCTGCCGTTACGGCTGAGTCTGCCATCATAGTGGATTTGCAGACCGGGGGCATTATTTATGGCAAAAATGTTGATGCCAGGCAATACCCGGCCAGCACTACCAAGGTCATGACGGCTGTGCTGGCCCTGGAAAAGGGGGACAATGGCAGCACGGTAGTTGTCAGCCCTTATGCTGCCTGGGTGGAATGTACCGGGCTGTGGGCCGGTAATGCCATGCGGGAATTTGACATGATAGAGCTGATGCTGCTGGAGTCGGATAACGGTGCGGCAACGGCCCTGGGGGAGGCCATCGGCGGCAGCGAGTCCGCCTTTGCAGCCATGATGAATGACAAGGCAAGGGAGCTGGGGATGAATAATACCCGCTTTGCCAACTGCAACGGTATGCCGGATGAAGGCCATTATTCCACGGCACGGGATATAGCAAAGGTTTCCGCTTACGCTATGCAGAATGAATTGTTCCGACGCATCGTGGCCAGCGAGAAGATTATCATGCCTGACTGGCAGAACCCCGGGGCTTTTTACGAGGCGGAGAATACCAACAAGCTTCTGGAAAGCTATCCTGGCTGCATAGGCATCAAGACCGGCTTTACCAATGCGGCGGGGGGCTGCCTGGTTTCCGCTGCCAGGCGTGGCGGCAGGGAGCTCTTGTGCGTGGTGCTGAAATCCAGCGACATGGATACGAGATTTTCTGATTCGGCGGCCCTTCTGGATTATGGCTTTCTTTGTGCAGAAAATGGCCTGGCAGAACTGCCTAAAAATTGACATCGTTAGTAAGTTTTGTTATCCTTAAAGGAGCGACATTCTTTTGTGCAGCTTTGCTGGGCAGGGGAGGGTTGCTCCTTATTTATTTTCTGTGTTAGGGGCGATATTATGAACATTGAGCATATTCATCATTACAGTCATCATCTGGGAAGGGATATGAATATCCGCGTCTACGGGCATGACGGGCTGCCGATAGTGGCTTTTCCCTGCCAGGACGGGAACTGCTACAATTATGAGGGCTACGGCTTTCTGGACAATATAGCTGATTATATTGATGGCGGCGCCATCCAGCTGTACGTGGTGGATACCGTGGATGTGGAGAGCTGGTCCAATGTCTGGGGTGACAAGGGCTGGCGGGCCTGGCGGCAGGAGCAGTATTTCCACTATATAGTGGATGAGGTGCTGCCTTGCATCTATTCCCGCAACCACAGCGGCAAGCAGCCGATTACCTTTGGCTGCAGCCTGGGGGCAACCCATGCGGCCATTGTTTTCCTGCGGCGACCTGATTTGTTCGGCGGATGCCTGGCTCTTTCCGGTGCCTATGATGCCAAGTATTTCTTCGATGGCTGGATGGATGAGGTGCTTTACCGCAATTCGCCGGTGCATTTTATGGAAAATCTGCCGCCTGACCACTGGTATGTGGAGCTTTACAACCAGCGGAAGCCTATTTTCTGCGTTGGCCAGGGCCCGTGGGAGGATGAGGGCAGGCGCACTACAGCTATTCTCAGGGACCAGTTCAATGCCAAGGGCATCGGGGCATGGTGCGATTTCTGGGGCTATGATGTGGAGCATGACTGGCCGTGGTGGAAGAAGCAGATTCGTTATTTCCTGCCTCATCTGCTGTGATGCACTGATATGTAGTGGATGTGCCTATGATAGATGATGAGTGCGTAATGAATAAAATGGACACTTTAGTGAAAAGGGGAGTACGATGATATGAACTTTGTGTTTATTTCTCCGCATTTTCCGCGGACTTACTGGCTGTTTGCCAATCGTCTGAAGCGGAACGGGGTAAATGTGCTGGGGGTTGGTGATTGCCCTTATGACGGCCTGGATGAGAATGTCAGAAATTCACTGACGGAGTATTATTACGTGCAGGACATGAAGGATTACAGCCAGGTATTCAAGGCTGTGGCATTTTTCTCCTTTAAGTACGGCAAGATAGACTGGCTGGAGTCCAACAACGAGTTCTGGCTGGAGCAGGATGCCCGCCTGCGCACGGATTTTCATATCACTACCGGCGAGCAGTATGCAGATATAGGGCGCATCAAGAAAAAGTCCGCCATGAAGGAGTATTATCGTCAGGCAGGGATTCCTTCCGCCCGGCTGCATCATGTTTCCAGCATCGAAGAAGCACGGCAATTTATCGGCGAGGTGGGGTATCCTGTAGTAGTCAAGCCTGATGTGGGCGTGGGTGCCAACGATACCTACAAGCTGAAGAATGATGATGAGCTGCAGGGCTTTTTTGCCAATTATCCTGAGGTTCCTTATGTCATGGAGGAATTTGTGCAGGGCAAGATTTTTTCCTATGACGCCATCCTGGACAACCAGTCCGAGCCTCTGATGGAATCCTGTACGGAATGGCCGCCGTCCATCATGAATATCGTGACGGACAAGCTGGATCTGGCTTACTTTGTCCGTGCCGATGTGCCGGAGGCACTGCGGCAGGCAGGCAGGGCAGCAGTGAAGGCTTTCGGCGTCAGGAGCCGCTTCGTGCACCTGGAGTTCTTCCAGCTGGAGGTGGATAAGCCGGGGCTGGGCAAGGCCGGTGATTTTGTGGGGCTGGAAGTGAATATGCGTCCTGCCGGCGGCTATACCCCTGATATGATGAACTATGCCCACAGCATGGATGTGTACCAGATTTGGGCGGATATGGTTACTGACAACCGCCGCTTGCAGCCTGACCTGAATGATGACCGCTTCTGTGTCTATGCCGGCAGGCGGGACCAGTTCAGCTATGTTCATTCCCCGGAGGAAATCAGCAGGCGCTATGGCAACGACATGGTCATGGCAGAGCGTATGCCTGAGATGATGGTGCCGCAGATGGGCAACCAGTGCTATACTGTCAAGCTGAGGACCGAGCCGGAGGTGCACGAGTTCATCAAATTCGTAACGGAGCGCCGGTAAGAAGGGCTGGCCCCGGGGCAGCGGGACGGCAGATGTGCTGATGTGGAAATAATGGTGAGTGCATAAAATGAAGAAAATAGTTATGTGTGTGCTGCTGGCGCTGGCATTTATGACTACCGCCTGTGCCGCAGGTTCATTTTTTGATTTCAGGAAAAGCGAGGGAGATAGTAAAGTGGCAAACCGTATTGCAGTTTTTGATACCAACATGGGCGAGTTTGAAATTGAGCTGTTCGAGGACAAGACGCCGGTGACTACCGGCAACTTTATCAAGCTGGCAGAGGAAGGCTTTTATGACGAGGTGATTTTCCATCGCATCATCGATGGCTTCATGATTCAGGGCGGCGACCCTACCGGCACCGGCATGGGCGGCCCTGGCTACACCATCGAGGATGAGTTCAGGAGGGACTTGCGCCATGACAGCGAGGGCGTGCT
The DNA here is from genome assembly GCA_022786545.1 of Selenomonadaceae bacterium. Lineage (GTDB taxonomy): Bacteria > Bacillota > Negativicutes > Selenomonadales > Selenomonadaceae > Anaerovibrio. The sequence goes on along the minus strand of JALFXV010000060.1, from coordinate 26,494 downwards.
GTCTATGGCAAATACCGGGCGCCCTCATACCGGCGGTTCCCAGTTCTTTATTACCCTGGATGCAACCCCGTGGCTGGACGGCAAGCATACTGTGTTCGGCAAGGTAGTCAAGGGCATGGAGGTTGTGCGTGAAATTGGCCATGTGCAGACCGGTGCCCAGGACCGTCCTGTGCACGATGTCGTAATTAACAAGATTACCATCAAGGCTGCTGAATAATGGCTGGCCATACTGCCCCGGTTTCTCAGAGAGAAGCCGGGGCTTATACATATATGCTGGAATGTAGCGATGGTACATTGTACACAGGCTATACAGTTGACCTTGGCCATCGCCTTGCCATGCACAATGCAGGCAAGGCCAGCCGCTGCACCCGCAGCCGCCTGCCTGTCAAGCTGGTGTATTATGAAAGCTTTGCCACGAAAAGCGAGGCCATGAAGCGGGAGTGTGCCATCAAGAAGCTGACCCGGAAGGAGAAGCTGGCCCTGATTGCCGCAGCTGCTGACGAGGGCAGGAATTTTTATTGACGAATTGTGCGTTATGTGTTATTATGTTACACGTTAGCGCTTTAATAAGGTAAAGGATAAAAATAGAAACAATGGATTGATGGAGGCGTACAGATGACTTCTAACAATATGGATTACATTACAATCGCGCTGCCCAAGGGCAAGCTGTTCGGCTTGTCCGCTGATTTGCTGGCGAAGGTCGGTTATACGGCGGAGGATTTGAGTGAGAAGTCCCGCAAGCTGGTGATTACCAATGAGGAAAAGAAGATAAAATTCATCATCAGCAAGACTGCCGATGTGCCTACTTATGTGGAGTACGGCGCGGCGGATATCGGCATCATCGGCAAGGACGTGCTTTTGGAGTCCGGCATGGATGTGTATGAGCTTTTGGACCTGGGCTTCGGCAGGTGCCATCTGATGATGGCGGTGCACAAGGAGCACAAGCGGCCTAAGCTGACGGATTACGCCCATACCCGCGTGGCTACCAAGTTCCCCCATATTGCAGAGAAGTTCTTCAACAGCAAGGGGATGCAGATGGAGTATATCAAGCTGAACGGCTCCATCGAGCTGGGGCCTATTGTGGGGCTTTCCGAGAGTATTGTGGACATTGTGGAGACTGGCACTACCCTGCGTGAGAACAACCTTGAGGAGATCGCCTACATCATGGATGCTACGGCACGCCTGATTTGCAACCGCGTCAGCTTCAAGCTGAAATTTGACAGGATTCACCAGCTGACGGAAGATTTGAAGCAGATTTTGGAGCTGGCGAAGGAGGAAAAGCTATGAGAATCGTCAATGTGAAGGATATAGGCATTAATGCCGTGGAAGATTTATTGAAGAAGCCCGCTTTTGACCAGGTGGAGCTGAATCCCCGCATCAGGGAGGCAAACAAGCAGCTTTTTGGCGAGGATCTGACTGCAGCGCAGATTGTGGACCGCATCGTGGGCGAGGTGCGCCGGGACGGGGATGCAGCCGTTATCAAGTACACCAAGCTGATTGACAGGACGGAGTTTGCGCCGGAGGATTTTGCCGTTACCGAGGCGGAGTATGAGGCTGCCTATCAGGAAGCAGACCCGGAGGTGGTCGCCTCCCTGAAAAGGGCTGCGGAGAATGTGCGCCGGTACCATCAGGAGCAGAAGCCAAATTCCTGGATGACTTATCGAGATCACGGCTCTATTTTGGGCCAGTCCGTCATCCCTCTGGACAGGGTGGGTATTTATGTGCCAGGTGGCACGGCAGCTTATCCTTCCTCTGTTATCATGAATGCCATGCCGGCAGTGGTGGCCGGTGTCAGGGAAATCATCATGATGGTGCCGCCAAAAAATGGCAAAATCAATCCTTATGTGCTGGTGGCTGCCAGGGAGGCAGGGGTGTCCAAAATCTTTAAGATTGGCGGCGCCCAGGCTATTGCGGCTATGGCTTTCGGCACGGAAACTATTCCGCGGGTGGATAAGATTACCGGCCCTGGCAATATCTTCGTCACCCTCGCCAAGAAGGCAGTATATGGCCACTGCGACATCGATATGCTGGCAGGGCCTAGCGAGATTCTGATTGTGGCGGACAAGACGGCGGACCCTGCCTATACTGCGGCGGATATGCTCAGCCAGGCGGAGCATGACATGCTGGCATCCAGCATCGTGATTACTGATAGTGCTGAGCTGGCCGGCCAGGTGGCAGAGGAGGCGGAAAGGCAGCTTCAGAAGCTGCCACGGGAGGAAATAACCCGCGCGTCCCTGGACAGGAACGGGCTGATTATCGTAACTGAGGACATCATGCAGGCCGTGGAGCTGGCCAATGTCTCCGCCCCTGAGCATATGGAGATTCTGACGGAGCAGCCTTTCCAGCTGCTGCCTTATGTGCGCCATGCAGGGGCAGTTTTCCTGGGGGCATATTCCCCGGAGCCTTTGGGGGATTATTTTGCCGGGCCGAATCACGTGTTGCCTACCGGGGGCACGGCGCGGTATTATTCTGTCTTGAACGTGGAGACCTTTATGAAGCGTACCAGCATTATTTCCTATACCCAGGCGCAGCTTGATGCTGTCAGCGATGATGTCATCAGGCTGGCGGAGGCGGAAGGGCTGCAGGCTCATGCCAATGCTGTAAAGCTGAGAAAGCTGTAAGAAGGAGGGCTTTGGATGAAGGCAAAGAAATTGAGATATAGAAGCAAGCTTGGCTGCATGCCGTCCTACGATGTGGTGGAGCGGGAGTGGAAAATCAAGGTCAATGCCAATGAGTGCGGCATGAACCTGCCGCCTATAGTGGAGGAACGGCTGATGGGACGTCTCAGCCGCATCGCCTTTAACCGCTATCCCAACGAGGATTTGGAGCAGCTGATGGAGGCAATCGCTGCCAATTACGGGCTGCAAAAGGAAAACGTGCTGATTGGCAACGGTTCCAGTGAGATTATTGAGAAGCTGTTTTTTGCCTTTGGGGGCAGGAACCTGACGATTGCCTACCCGCAGCCGTCCTTTTCCATGTACCACATTTATGCCCAGGCTGCCGAGGCAAGGAGCACTGTCATTGAGCTGAATCATGAGGACTACAGCCTGGATGTGCGCCAGTTCATCCAGAAGGTAAATGATACCAAGGCATCTCTGGCGGTGGTCTGCAATCCTAACAACCCTACCGGCAACGCCCTGACCATAGAGCAGATTGAGGATATTGCCCAGCACACCAGCTGTGCCCTGCTGATTGATGAGGCCTATGTGGAGTTCTACGGCCAGTCGGCGGCCTGCCTTTTGAAAAAGTATCCTAAGCTCCTGGTGGCAAGAACCTTCTCCAAGGCTTATGGCCTGGCTGCTATCCGCTGCGGCTATCTGCTGGGGGATAAAGAGGTAATTGAGATGGTGAAGAAGACATTTATGCCTTATCACATGGATGTGCTGACCCTGGTGACGGCGGATACTGTTTTCCAGATGCGGGATGAGTATGTGCCTCGCATCCAGCAGATGATTGCAGAGCGCAACCGCATGACGGAGCAGTACAGGACGCTGCCGGGCTTTACGGTGTATCCGTCCCAGACAAACTTTATTCTGGTGCACTATATCTGGGCCAATGAACTGAATAAGGCACTGGTTGCCCAGGGGATTGGCGTGCGCAGCTTTGGCAAGGCGGCAGGCCTGGAGGAATGTATTCGCATTTCTATGGGCACCCGCGAGGAAAATGATGCGGTATTTGCAGCAATCAAGGCATTTGTAGAGGCGGAGGAGTGTTAATGAGAAGCGGCAACGTAATTCGTGAAACTAAGGAAACGAAGATTGACCTGACCATAGCTCTGGATGGCAGCGGCAGGGCTGATGTGGAAAGCGGTATCGGCTTTTTTAACCACATGCTGACCCTGTTTGCCGCTCACGGGCGTTTTGATCTGGTACTGAACTGTGACGGCGACATAGAGGTAGACGGGCATCATTCCGTGGAGGATATCGGTATTGCCCTGGGACAGGCCGTGCAGAAGGCCCTGGGGGACAAAAAGGGCATCACCCGTTATGGCACTTTTTTCCTGCCGATGGATGAAACCCTGGTGCTGGTTTCCCTGGACATCAGCGGCAGGCCGTTCCTGGTCTACGATGCAGGCGGCACTATGGCACCGATGATTGGCGGGTATGATACGGAGCTGACGGAGGAATTTTTGCGGGCATTTGCCTTTAATGCTGGCATTACCCTGCATGTAAAGGTGATGTACGGCACCAATTCCCACCATAAGGTGGAGGCTATCTTCAAGGCACTGGGCCGTGCCCTCCATGCTGCCGTGAAGATAAATCCGGAGACAGCTGATGAAATCCCTTCTACCAAGGGCATGCTGTAAGAGGCGTTAGGAGGCAGCAGATGATTGCAGTTATAGATTATGGTGTAGGCAATTTGTTCAGCGTGGAAAAGGCGTTGCTGCAGTTTGCTGACGATGTTATAGTGACCGGCGATGAAAAGCTGATTCTGGCGGCAGACAAGCTGGTGCTGCCGGGAGTGGGAGATTTTGGCGAGTGCATGAGCAATCTGGAGGCTACCGGGCTGATACCGGCTATCCGGAAAAAAATTGCTGATGGCACGCCCCTGCTGGGCATCTGCATCGGCGAGCAGATTCTGTTCGAGGGCAGCGAGGAATCCCCTGGCGCCAGGGGGCTGGGGCTCTTCAAGGGCATGGTGCGCCGCATCAATGCGCCGGGGCTGAAGGTTCCCCACATGGGCTGGAATTCTGTGGCTTTTTCTGAGCCTAAGCACCCTTTGTTCAAGGATTTGGGGGAGCACCCGTATTTTTATTTCGTGCACAGCTACCATTGCGTGCCGGAGGACGGCAGCGTGATTACGGCGGTAACGGAGTATGGTGAGCAGCTTACGGCGGCTGTGGCCAAGGACAATGTGATGGCAACCCAGTTCCATCCTGAGAAATCGGGGGATGTAGGGCTGCAGGTCCTGAAGAATTTTATTGAAATGTGACAGGTGGCTCCCGTCCTCTGCCAAGGCATAGGTGGCAGGGGGAGCGGTTCAATTAAATTAAATTAATTTTTATTAAATGAGATTGGAAATTAAATGAAATGCGATGCCTGGATAAAGCTTGCATCAGCATGGTACTGGAATGGCAATAGAATTTTGCTAAGATTGAGTTGGGAGAGAAATATGGTTATTTTTCCTGCTATAGATATTCGTGGCGGCAAGTGCGTCCGCCTGTTCAAGGGTAATTTTGCCCAGGAGACCGTGTTCAGCGACAGGCCGGAGGAAATGGCCGCCAAGTGGGAGGCGCAGGGCGGCAAATTCCTGCATCTGGTGGATCTGGATGGGGCTCGTGCCGGAAAATCGGTAAACCTTGAGGTAATCAAAAAAATTGTGGATACAGTAAGTATACCTGTGGAACTGGGTGGCGGCATCCGCACGATGGAAAACATTGATGAGGTACTGTCCCTGGGAGTGCAGCGGGTTATTCTCGGCTCAGTGGCTGTCAGTAATCCTGCCCTGGTGAAGGAAGCCTGCCAGAAGTACGGCGACCGGGTAGTCGTAGGGATTGATGCCAAGGACGGCATTGTGGCAGTGGACGGCTGGGGCGTATCCGGCGATGTGGAGGTGACAGTCCTGGCCAAGGAGATGGCCAAGGCCGGTGTCAAGACCATTATCTACACGGATATTTCCCGGGATGGCACCCTGTCCGGCGTCAATGTGGAGGCTACTGCCAGGCTGGCACGGGAAAGCGGCGCCAAGGTGGTGGCATCAGGCGGCGTGAAGTCCCTGGAGGATATCAGGGCGCTGCTGCCTTATGAAAAGGATGGCATTGAGGGCGTCATCGTGGGCAAGTCCATTTACACCGGCAGCCTTGATTTGCAGGAGGCTGTGGCGCTGGTGGAGAGTGCAGAAACCGGGGAGGCATGACTATGTACACAAAGCGGATTATTCCCTGCCTTGATGTCAAGGGAGGACGGGTGGTCAAGGGCACGAATTTTGTGGGGCTGAGGGATGCCGGTGACCCTGTGGAGCTGGCACACCGCTATGATTTGGAGCGGTGCGATGAGCTGGTATTCCTTGATATAACTGCTTCCAATGAGCAGCGGGATACCATCGTGCAGGTGGCCAGGGACTGTGCCTCCCAGGTGTTCATTCCCTTTACTATCGGGGGCGGCATCCGCACTACCGATGATATGCGGAAAATGCTGAAGGCAGGGGCGGACAAGACATCTGTCAACACGGCTGCCGTCAAAAATCCTGATATCATCCGCCAGGGAGCGGAGAAGTTTGGCCGCCAGTGCATCGTGCTGGCCGTAGATGCCCGCCGCTGCGGCGAGGCAAAGTGGGAGGTCTATGTCAACGGCGGCAGGACTCCTACTGGCATTGATGTGATTGAGTGGGTCAAGCGCGCCACGGAGCTGGGAGCAGGAGAGATTTTGCTGACCAGCATGGATGCTGACGGTACAAAGGACGGCTACGACATTCCCCTGACCAGGGCGGTGTCCGAGGCTGTGGATGTGCCTGTTATCGCTTCCGGCGGCGCAGGCAAGATGGAGCATTTTTATGATGTGCTGACCGAGGGCAAGGCAGATGCCGTGCTGGCTGCCTCCGTGTTCCATTATGGCCAGTACACTGTGCGCCAGGTGAAGGATTATCTCAAGTCACGAGGAGTGGAGGTTAGATTCTGATGCTGGATATTTCGATGATTAAGTTTGATGCTGACGGGCTGGTGCCTGCTGTGGTGCAGGAGGAAAATGGCCAGGTGCTGATGCTGGCGTATATGAACGCAGAATCCCTGCAGAAGACGCTGGAGACCAGAACCACCTGGTTCTGGAGCCGCAGCCGCCAGGAGCTGTGGAACAAGGGGGCAACCTCCGGCAACATGCAGGAGGTCAAGGATATGTATTATGACTGCGATGGTGATACCTTGCTGGTTATCGTCCACCAGCAAGGCTCCGGCGCCTGCCATACAGGCACGTACTCCTGCTTCAGCGGACGCCGCCTGCTGCCAAATGATAAGGCACTGGCAGTAGTAGAGCAGCCTGTAGCCGATGAAAATGCCCTGGCGGGCATCATGAACGAGCTGTATGCCGTCATCAAGGACCGCCAGCTGAATCCTAAGGAAGGCTCCTACACTAATTACCTCTTTGAAAAGGGTCAGGACAAAATCCTGAAAAAGGTGGGAGAAGAAGCAGTGGAGACCGTTATCGCCTCCAAAAATCTCAATAAGGATGAGATTATCTATGAGATGGGCGATTTGTGGTATCACTGCCTGGTGCTGCTGGCTTACCACAATATTAAGCCGGAGGAGATTTTTGCCGAGCTTATCAATCGCCACAACGGCGGCAATTATCATAAGTTTACCGGCAAGACCGGCATCCGTCCTGTGGACTGAGCAAATATCATATTACATGGAAAGCAGATACCTGCTGGCTAAGTAGAAGATACTTGGCCGGCAGGTATTTTTTATTTTGTAAAAAATTCTTAGCCTCAGACTTTATCCCAAAGTTACATCCGCAAGACTTTGCGCAGTAAAAAAATAAAAAAACGTAAATGTCTTGCGGGGGGGGACGATTGTGATATTATAATGGATATAGATGAGTTAATATTAGTTATTTTCAAAGTTAAGTTGTGGTGGGAAGGATTTTGAAACAAGGAAGTATTGCTCAAGGGCGCAGGATTGCGGTTTTGCTGCTGGTAGTGGCGGATTACATTTCCCTGCTGGCTGCCGAGGGAACGGCACTTGGCTTGCAGGGGATTTTCCGGGTGGATGCCAGCAACATGATGGCGATGCCCTGGGACTATCAATATTTATATATTCCGGGCATGTTTTTGCTGATTATGCTGCTGGCAGAGGGCTATAGGCTCAACAGGCCATCCCTGGAGATGGCACGGGATGTGTTCCGGGGGATATGCTTTGGCTTTTTGATGTACATGCTGCTGATATTTCTGATGCGGAACAGTATGCAGGTTTCCAGATATTATGCCGGGTGCTTTTGGGCATTTACCTTTGTGTATGTGGCACTAGGCAGATATGTGGCAGGCAACATCATGCTGAAGGCGGAAGCTTTGCAGGAGCGTGTGCTGCTGATAGGTGCAGGAAAGACGGCAGAAAGATTGTTGTCAGCATTTCAGGATGATTTTTGTTACTGCTACAAGGTGATAGGTGTGCTGGATGACCACCCGGTGTCGGAGAAATTGCCACAGCAGTATCCGCTGCTCGGCGGCTTTGCAGATGCTGCCAGGGTAATAAGTGAGCAGGGGGTGCAGACGGTAATCGTTGCTGCACCGGGGCTTTCAGAAAATGCCATGCGAAAGCTGCTGATGGATATACAGCATCTTACGGATACGGTGCTTTTTACGCCAAGCCTTGTGGGCTCGCCCCTGGGTAGCGTGGAGATAAGCACACTATTTGTGGAGCAGGTGGCTGTGATAAAGAGCAAGAATAACCTGTCCCGCTGGTATAATCGCTGGTTCAAATTCTGCTTTGATATAGTGGTGACAGTAACAGGCAGTATCCTGCTTTTGCCTTTTATTATGCTTTTGGCATTGCTGGTGGGCATAGACAATAAGGGCAGGGTGATATTTGCCCATCGCAGGGTGGGCAGGAACGGCAAGCTCTTTTCCTGCTACAAATTCCAGACCATGGTGAAGGATGCTGATAAGGCATTGGTACAGTATCTATCCGAAAATGCAGCTGCCAGAAAGGAATGGGAACGCAGCTTCAAGCTGACTAATGACCCCAGGGTAACGCGGCTAGGTGCATTTCTCCGCAGAACCAGCCTGGATGAGCTGCCGCAGATTGTCAATGTGCTGAAGGGTGAAATGAGCCTTGTGGGTCCCCGGCCTATTGTGGAGGCAGAGATGCAGATGTATGGCGAGAATATCCGTGAATATCTCATGGTGCGTCCCGGCATCACCGGCATGTGGCAGACCAGCGGCAGAAGTGATACCACATATGAGGAACGGGTGCAGATGGACACATGGTATGTGAGGAACTGGTCTGTGTGGATTGATATGAAGTATCTGATGAAGACATTTAGTGCAGTGGTGCAGAAAAAGGGTGCGTACTGATGGAGATAGTTTTATGTTAAACAAGAAAGTGGCATTAGTAATTCCCACGTACAATGCTGGAGAAAATTTTTATAATCTCTTAACTGAAATTTCGTTACAGACTGTTCAGGCAAGCTGTAACTTGCTCATAGATTCCAGCTCTAAGGACACTACGGTGAAAATAGCTAATGATTTTGGGTGGAAAATAGAGATTATAGAAAAATCAAGCTTTAGCCATGGCGGTACGCGCCAATATGCATTAGATATATTACCTGCTGATATAGATATAGTAATTTTTATGACACAGGATGTCAGATTGCCGAATGAGAAATGCTTTGAGAGGTTATTATCGGCATTTGATGATTGTAATGTGGGGGCAGCGTATGGAAGGCAAATCGGTCACGATGATGCTAGTATATATGCTGCTACAGACAGAAGCTTTAATTATCCTGCAATAAGCATGATAAAAAGCATGGAAGATATAAAAACGTACGGTATAAAAACAGCTTTTTTGTCAAACTCATTCGCTGCTTATCGTGTGAAGGACTTAAAAGACGTTGGAGGTTTTCCCTTAGTTGATATTTGTGAAGATATTTATACATCTGGAAAAATGTTGCTGTCTGGCAGGAAGATTGCGTATGTGGCACATGCAGTAGTTAAACATTCTCATGAACCAGATTGGTTAGATTTATGGAACCGATATAGGGCAATGGGACATTTTTATAGAGAAAATCAATGGTTGCAGGATTCATTTGGTTATGCCACCAAAGAAGGATGGAGATTGCTAAAATATCAAATATCTGTATGTATTAATAATAGACAATTTAGTAAAATGTTTAAATTTTTCTTTTTAGATGTAGCTAAGTATGTAGCATTTAGATGTGTTTGGTAAAGTTGTACGAGGTGATGATATTGAGAGAGGGAAATATTCCGTTAGTCAGTATATGTATACCTACATACAATAGAGGTCGTTACTTAGAAAAAGCTTTACTTGCCTATGAAAAGTTACAGGAGTTTGTGGAAAAAAAGATTGAGATAGTTATATCTGATAATGCTTCAAGTGACGATACTAGAGAACGTATTGAACCTTTTGTGCGAAAATATTCAAACGTTATTTATTATCGTAATGAAAAAAACATCAGAGACGAGAATTTTCCTTTAGTTATGAGCTTGGGAAATGGAGTGTTGCATAAGTTAGTGCACGATAATTTTATCATTTCTCGACGCGGTATATCTGTAATTTGTGATGCTGTTGAAGTTTATCGTAGCAAAAAACCTGTACTTTTTTTCGATAATGGTAAGTCTGATAAAATCAATACATCAACTAAAGCTTTTTATGAGGTTGAATCATTTTTGTTAGGAATTGGATATTGGATTACCTGGAGTGGTGGGATTTCTTTGTGGCACGATGAATGTGTTAATTTAGCGACCCAAAGAAAATGGTGCGATTTGCACTTATGGCAGGTTGGCATAATTTGCAGGTTGATTTATGAGAAAAAATACGGAGTTGTTATACATAGAAATTGGGGGCATATTTGTGAGGTCAAAAATAAAGATGTTTCATATGGGATAGTTAAAGTTTTTCATGATAATTATTTGTGTATTCTAAAGGAATTTTATAAAAAAGGAATTTTGAGTAACACATGTATAAATTACTTAGAGAAAGATATGTTATATGGATATTTTACAAAGCGTATTTTCTATAAGGACTGCAATTTAGATGGGAATATAAATTATGGGGATAGCAGATGTTTGAAAGAAGAGGTTTATGAGATATACAAGGGAAAGGAATATTTTTCACATTATTTACGTTATTATAAGCGATTTTATGCAATAGCATGTTTTATAAAAGTTGTTAATGTTTTCATAGATGTTAAGAAAGCTAGATGTATTATACAAAATATATTTAATAAAATAAAATGTATCGGAGGATGAAAATGTGAAGGTTGTATTATTAGCCGGGGGATTCGGGACACGCATATCCGAGGAGTCCCAGTTCAAGCCAAAGCCCATGGTGGAAATAGGTGGCAAGCCTATCCTGTGGCACATTATGAAGGAGTATTCCGCCTATGGCTTCAATGAGTTTGTCATCTGTGCAGGCTATAAGCAGCACTATATCAAGGAATGGTTCAAGAATTATTTTATCTATACCAGCGATGTTACCTTTGATTTGACGGAGGGGAATAAGCTGATACTGCATGAGCAACATTCAGAGCCATGGAAGGTGACCGTAGTAGATACTGGGCTGCATACCATGACAGGTGGACGCATCAAGCGGATTCAAAAATATGTAGGGAATGAAACCTTTATGCTGACCTATGGCGATGGCGTATGTGATGTGAATATTGCCAAGCTGGTGGATTTCCATAAGGCTCATGGAAAGCTGGCAACCCTGACGTCTGTTATGCTGGACCAGTCAAAAGGTGTCCTGAATATTGGCGGTGACAACGCGGTGCGTTCCTTCCGGGAAAAGTCCGCTAAGGACAGCGCACCGATAAATGCAGGCTATATGGTGCTGGAACCGCAGGTTTTTGATTATCTGACAGATGATAGCTGCGTGTTTGAGCAGCAGCCACTGATGACGCTGGCAAAGGAAGGTCAGCTGATGAGTTACCAGCACAAGGGATTTTGGCAGTGCATGGATACGAAGCGTGAGATGGATGATTTGGAGAAGATGTGGAAAAGCGGCACTGCCCCTTGGAAGGTATGGTGATGGTCTGTGGGATTTGATTTGAGTTTTTATAAGGGCAAAAAGGTACTGGTAACAGGCCATACCGGCTTCAAGGGCTCCTGGCTCTGCAAGCTGCTGTCAATGGCAGGGGCGGAGGTGACAGGCTATAGCCTGCTGCCGCCTACGGAGCCGTCACTTTTCAAGCTGGCAAACATTGATCAGGAAGTCAATTCGGTTATTGGGGACATACGGGATTTGGCAGCCTTGCAGCAGGTATTTGAGGAAAGCCAGCCGGAAATTGTCCTGCACCTGGCTGCCCAGCCGATTGTGCGTGACAGCTACAAGGAGCCTGTGTACACCTATGAAACCAATGTGATGGGAACAGTAAATATTTTGGAATGCGTGCGCAACAGCGCCTGCGTGAAGTCATTTCTGAATGTCACTACGGACAAGGTTTATCTGAACAAGGAGTGGCACTGGGGCTACAGGGAAAACGAGGAGCTGGATGGCTTTGATCCATACTCTAACAGCAAGTCCTGCAGCGAGCTGGTGACACATTCCTATAAGAACAGTTTTTTTGCCGATGGCAGGGTGGCAATCTCCACGGCGAGGGCGGGCAATGTCATCGGCGGCGGTGATTTTTCCAATGACAGGATTGTGCCTGACTGTATCCGGGCTGCCGTGGCCGGTCAGGATATCGTGGTGAGGAATCCGTTTTCCACGCGTCCTTACCAGCATGTGCTGGAGCCTCTGGCTGCCTACCTGATGATTGCGGCAAGGCAGTATGAGGATATAAAGTTTGCCGGGTACTACAATGTAGGCCCTGATGATGTGGATTGCTTCCAGACGGGGGCACTGGTTGATCTGTTTGTGAGCAAGTGGGGCGCAGGGCTCAAGTGGATTAATGAGTATGATGGCGGCCCCCACGAGGCGAATTTCCTTAAGCTGGACTGCTCAAAGCTGAAGGCTGTCTTTGGCTGGAAGCCACGTTGGAACCTTGACACGGCTATTGAGAAGACCGTGGAATGGGCAAAGGCCTGGCAGAAGGGCGAAGATGTGAATGATGTGATGGAGAGGCAGATAGAGGAATTTTTCTGCCTGGATGATAAATTTGCTGACAAATAAAATTTACGGGAGTGTTTGATGATGTGGAATTCCGAGGCTGAGGCACGCAATGAGATTAAGGATATGGTAGCCAGGTACTACCATGAATTTAAGGAAAATAAAAAGGAATATACGGATGGCGAGAGGATTACTTATGCCGCCAGGGTTTTTGATGAAAAGGAAATGTGTGCATTGACGGATGCCACGCTGGACTTCTGGCTCACTACGGGCAGGTTTGCTGACAGATTTGAAAAGGAATTTGCTGAGTGGATAGGTGTCAGGTATGCACATCTGGTCAACAGCGGTTCTTCCGCTAATCTGATTGCCTTTATGGCACTTACGGCACCTGAGCTGGGGGATAGGCAGATCAGGCCGGGGGATGAGGTCATTACCGTTGCCTGCGGTTTCCCTACTACTGTAACTCCTGCTATTCAATATGGGGCAGTGCCGGTATTTGTTGATGTTACTGTTCCTCAGTACAACATTGATGTGTCAATGCTGGAGGCTGCTTATAGTGAAAAGACGAAGGCTGTGATGATTGCTCACACATTGGGAAATCCTTTTGATTTGTCTGCGGTCAAAGCTTTTTGCGATAAGCATAATCTATGGCTGGTAGAGGATAACTGTGATGCTCTTGGGACGAAGTATACCATAGACGGGCAGACGAAATTCACAGGCACCTGGGGCGATATAGGCACTTCCAGCTTCTACCCTCCACATCACATGACGATGGGCGAGGGAGGCTGTGTTTACACGGACAATCCTCTGCTGCATCGCATGATAATGTCCTTCCGTGATTGGGGCAGGGACTGCATCTGTCCTTCCGGCAGGGATAACTTCTGCGGCCACCGCTTTGACGGACAGTATGGCGAGTTGCCGCAAGGGTATGACCACAAGTATGTTTATTCCCATTTTGGCTATAACTTGAAGGTGACTGATATGCAGGCTGCCGTTGGCTGTGAGCAGCTGAAAAAGTTCCCGTCCTTTATCGAAAGACGCCGGCATAACTGGGACAGGTTGCGCAGGGCATTGGAGCCGGTGCAGGACAGGCTGATTTTGCCGGAGCCTGCCGCAAACAGCGTGCCGTCCTGGTTCGGTTTTCTGATTTCCGTGAAGCCTGAGAGCGGCTTGGACAGGAACAAGGTTACAAGGTATATTGAGGAGCATAATGTGCAGACAAGGCTGCTTTTCAGTGGCAACCTTATCAAGCATCCTTGCTTCAATCAGCTGCGCGGTACGGATGGCTACAGGGTTGTAGGCGAGCTGACGAATACTGATTTCATCATGAATAACACATTCTGGGTGGGAGTATATCCGGGGATGAGCGACAAGATGATTGATTATATGGCGAAAGTGATTATGGAAGCTGTTAATTGTTGAAAGGTAATTTTTTATGGAAAGTAAAATACATGAACTCGAGGCTACAGCAGTAAAAATTAAAAAAAATCTGTTAAATTTGTGCTCAAAGCAAGTTATTCATATAGGTGGTGATTTGTCTGTTGCAGATATGATGACTGTTTTGTGGACATATAAAATGCATTACAATACACAGGATGTTCATGATGAAAATAGGGATAGGTTTGTGCTTTCCAAAGGTCATGCATCTGCGGTTATGAGCTTTTGCCAGGCTGAAATAGGCTGCTTTTCAGCAGAAGAAATTATTGATGAGTATGCTACTGACCAAGGGCGGTTTTCGATGCACTCCTGCAATTTAGTTAATCCATATGTAGAGGTTTCTACTGGCAGCTTGGGACATGGCTTTCCAATAGCATGCGGCATGGCAATGGGATTGCGATTAAAATCCAATACGCATAGTCGCGTTTACGTTGTTATGGGAGATGGAGAGCAAGCGGAAGGCTCTATTTGGGAAGCTGCAATGAATGCTGTTAAGTATAAATTGGGGAATTTGATTGCCATAGTAGATAATAATGGATTTAGTGCAGACGGTGCGCTTGATGAACTTACTTCACTTGGTGATATTTCTGCGAAATATCAGGCATTTGGCTGGAATGTTTTGAATATAGATGGGCATAGCATAAGTGAAATCAAATCTGCATTGGACAATCTTCCGTCTCCTGAAAGTGATATTCCTACTGTTATTGTTTGTCACACTACCAAAGGAAAAGGTGTCAGGTTTATGGAAAATCAGGCACGTTGGCATGCTGGAAAGATAAGTCATGAAGAATTACAAGAGTGTGTCTCGAATTTATAAAATGCGGCTTGGAAGGATTACACAATGAAGCAATATAATTTTTATGAAAAAATATTTTTGCGGGATATAATGGGGAATTATATGTCAGAATTGGGCAAAAAACATTCTGATATAGTTGTGGTTAATGCAGATTTGATGGGAACGTCACGAAATAGGGGATTTGTGGAAATGTTTCCAGAGCGTTCATTTAATGTCGGCATAGCAGAGCAGAACATGGTGAGTTTTGCAGCTGGGCTTGCAAAAGAAGGTTTTCAGCCATTTGCTTTTTCTATGGCACCATTTTTATCAATGCGGGCATGTGAGCAATGCAGAAGTGATGTGGCATATGGAAATTTAAATGTCAGGCTGATGGCAACGTATGCCGGATTATCTGGCGGAATTTCAGGCGCAACGCATTGGAGCATAGAGGACTGCGGCATCATGACCAGTATTCCCAATATGGTTGTATTGGAGCCATGTGATTCAGTACAGGCATGCTCTATGCTGGATTATGTTGTTTCCCATCGAGGCCCGGTATATATGAGGATAAGTTGTGAGCCGACAATATCCATATATGATGAAGGATATTCATATAAATTTGGTTGTGCGCATGAGGTTACAGAAGGTGATGATGGAGCGTTTATTTGCTGTGGCATTACGGTAAAGTATGCGTTAAAAGCTGCAAAATCCTTATATGAAGCGAAAAATTTGAAAATTCGGGTGGTTGATACTTGTGGCGTTAAACCGTTAGATAGTGAGAAAATCATCTCTGCTGCAAGGACTGGCAATGTGGTAGTTGCACATGACCATAATGTTATTGGTGGTTTGGGGCAAAATGTAGCAGAAATTATATTGGAAAACGGTATTAGGACAAATTTTGTTAATATTGGTATTCCTGATGAATTTGCTGCTATGGCACATGCACCTTTTTTATATAACAAATACGGATATGATGATTTGGGTTTGGAAAAGGCTATGTTAAGTATTATTGGCTGATATGGGGGATGAAGTAATGAAAATAGCGATAGTCGGGGCATCCTGTTTTATCGGGAAAAGATTAGTCCAGGCGGCAGTAGATAAAGCTTGGGAAGTTGTGG
The DNA here is from genome assembly GCA_022786545.1 of Selenomonadaceae bacterium. Taxonomy (GTDB): domain Bacteria; phylum Bacillota; class Negativicutes; order Selenomonadales; family Selenomonadaceae; genus Anaerovibrio. The sequence goes on along the minus strand of JALFXV010000060.1, from coordinate 10,449 downwards.
CTGTTGTCAGGGAAGGAAGCAGGGAAATTCCCTATCTGTCATCGCTGGCTAATGTTAGCGTGGTTCAGTGCAATATGGATGATTACGGCAGTTTAGGTTCAATGACAGGTGCTGTTGATTGCTTTGTGTATCTTACCTGGGATGGCACACGGGGCGAGGCACGGAATGACTATGAGCGTCAGAAATACAATTATGATTGTGGGATGCTGGCGGTCAAGTCGGTATTGGATGCTGGTTGCAAGAGAGTGATTACTGCTGGCAGTCAGGCAGAATATGGTCTGAATGGAGTTGTCATAACTGAGGATATGGAATGCAGGCCGAATACCCCGTATGGGATTTGGAAACTGAAATTTTTTGAGGATGCCATGGAGATGTGCAGCATGGCTGGTGTGCATCTTAAGGAGCCAAGATTTTTCAGCTTGTATGGGCCTGATGATTATGACAAGACGCTTATCATCAGTATGATTGATAATATGCTGCATAACAGGCGATGTGAAATGACAGAATGTGTCCAGATGTGGGATTATCTGTATATTGATGATGCCATAGCTGCCTTGATGTTGCTGTGTGAGCAGGATTGTGCAGATGGTGCATATAATTTTGGCAGTGGTGATACAAGGATGCTAAAGGATTATATAGAAGAATTAAAGGATATATTAGGGAGTCACAGTGAACTTGTATATGGAGCAGTCACTTATCCATCAACTGGTATGGTTAGTATTCAGCCAAATATTGATAAACTAAAGCAAGAAATTGGCTGGAATCCAGACACTTCGTTTAGAAATGGTGTATTAAAAATTGTACAAAGTCGGTTTGATGCGGTTGATTGTGAACATAGATAATGGAGTTAATTGTGACATTGTTAAGAGAACTATATCAGTATAGAGAAATGATTAGGAGTTTGGTACATAGGGATTTGCGTGGCAGATATAAAGGCTCTATGCTTGGTTTTTTGTGGACATTTATAAATCCTTTGATGCAGCTGGTTGTATATACTGTGGTTTTTTCAAATATTATGCGGATGGGAATAGAGGATTATTATTTGTTTCTGTTTGTAGCATTGATACCTTGGATGTTTTTCTCAACAAGTATAACAAATGGTTCTAGTTGTATATGGGCAAATCAAAATTTAGTCACAAAAATATATTTTCCACGCGAAGTGTTGCCACTGTCTGTGGTAACAGCAAACTTTATCAATATGCTATATTGTTTAATTATTGTAATTGCAGTTGTATTGTTGATGGGAAAGCCGATAAACTATGAAGCATGGCTGTATTTACCACTAGTTTTTGGTATTGAGTACATTTTAACTTTGGGATTTACGCTTATTTTTTCAGCATGTATGGTTTATTTGCGGGATTTAGAACATATTTTGGGAATAGTAGCTATGGCATGGCAATTTTTATGTCCTATAATGTATCCTGTTTCTATGGTTCCAGATTATTTTTTTCCATACTATAATTTCAATCCTATGACCCCCATAATTATAGCAATACGTGATATTCTTTATGATGGATGTGTGCCTGATGTGATAACCTTGGGGATGGCAGCAACCTATGGTGTTGTATTTTTGTTAATCGGAATTGTTTCCTTTGGAAAACTTAAAAAAGGATTTGCGGAGGAATTATGACAGCAGCGATTAGAGTGGAAGATGTTAAGAAAAATTTTAAGGTCTATCACGATAAAGGATATAGCCTTAAGGAGAAATTGTTGTTTTGGCACAGAAATGATTATGAAACTCGTTGGGTTTTGCAGGGGGTTAGTTTTTCTGTTGCTAAAGGTGAGGCAATAGGCTTAATTGGTAAAAATGGTTGTGGGAAAAGTACAATGCTTAAATTGTTGAGCCGCATTATGTATCCTGATTTCGGCAAAATAAAAATTGATGGTCGTGTCGCGAGCCTTATTGAATTAGGTGCAGGCTTTCATCCTGACATGAGCGGCATGGAAAATATCTACATAAATGCCTCTATTTTTGGACTTACGAGAAAAGAGATAAAGAGTAAAATTGATGAGATAGTTAGTTTTTCAGAATTAGAGGATTATATTGATAATCCTGTGAGAACGTATTCAAGTGGAATGTATATGAGATTAGCTTTCGCGGTAGCAATAAATGTCCGTGCTGATATTTTATTAGTTGATGAAATATTGGCTGTGGGTGATTTGAAATTTCAAGAAAAGTGCTACAAGAAGCTGAGGGATATTAAACAAAATGGTACAACCATAGTTATCGTATCACATGATTTGGGGCAGGTGGAGTCTATCTGCGATAGGTCAATATGGATTAAAGATGGGCTGGTTTACAAAGAAGGTAGACCAAAGGAAGTTCATCCGCTTTATGTCAATGAGATGTTGGAATGACATTTGAGGAGTGTTTTTGTGAGAGATAAAGTTGCAGAGTTAGTTGAAAATCGTATTATAAAGAAAATTAAAAGTGGTAGAGATATAAAGCCGGTATTTGCTAATAAAACTGCTATAGTTTTCGAATCTTCAGCATTGTTTGTGCCGTATTTAGACGTGGCTTTACGGTCTTTGGCTAAAGTGTGTAATTTACAGGAACGATATGATGTAATTGTGTTGACTACGGAATTAGAAGATATAGATTGTAATATCCTAAAAAAATCAATATCAGATTACAAGAATATAAGTTTACGATTTTATAATCCCTCCTATTTGGTTAGAGATTATATAAAAAACAATAAGCATCATTATATGGAAATTAATTATTATCGTTTAGCTTTACCTTGGATTTTTGAGGAATATGATTTAGTAGTAAATTTGGGGGCAGATATTGTATTTTTGAGAGATATATCAGAATTATTGAACACAGAATTTAGTAATTCGGAGTATATGGCAGGTGCTATTGATTTAGGGTATATTGGAAGACTAAATATGAAGGATATTCCGCGTGATGAATTGTGTCTTAAAGAGCCAGTACATTATGTGAATGCTGATGTTTTGGTGTTTAATTTGCACAATATTCGTAGGGATTTTTCTATGGATAAGATTATGACACTATGGCAAAAGTACAAGTTCCGTTGTGCAGAGCAGGATTCGTTGAATGTGCTTTTTGAAGATGGCATCAAACTGCTGGATTTGCGTTGGAATGTTTATCCATTGCGTATGACCTCGATGGAACATATTGCAGAAACTTCAGCAGAGCAGATAAAAATGTGGCAAAAAGCACTAAAAAATCCATATATAGTTCATTTTGCAGCAGTACCTAAACCCTGGGATTATCCGATGGTGGGTTATGGGGAATTGTGGTGGGAAAATGCGAGAAATTCTGCATATTATGAGGAAATTATTCGTAGGATGTGTATGTCAGCAGTTAAAAATGAAAGTATACCAAATTGCTCAATGCCTAGGAGAATATTGAATTTTATTTTTCCGATGGGTTCTCGTAGAAGATTATTATTAAAAAAGATATTTCCGCCTCATTCACAAAAAAGAAAACTCATAAAAAGTGTATACCATAAGTTAAGAAATAAAGAAATAAAATATGGGATGTCATAATTTTGAAAGGATTTGAAAATATGAATTATCCAGAATTGGATGTGTTGGTTTTGACATATAACAGGGCGAATTATTTAAGGATAGCATTAGAGGCAATTTTTAATTCTATTGCTTCCTGGAGAAAAACTGTAATAATAAATAATGCATCTACAGATAACACATTAGAGGTTATTGATGAGATGCGTGCTATATATCTCAATAGAGTTATTTAAGTTGTGAATAATAGTAAAAATTTAGGAAATACTGGTAATTTTTTTCGTTCGCAGGAAATTGCAGATAATAGATATGTAGCTGTGTTTCATGATGATGATGCAATACATCCGGAGTATATAGATCGAGCTATGAAAATTATGCGCAATGACAAAGATTTGGTTATGATTTCTGGTGGCGAGGTAGCAATGTACACGGTTAGTGCGAATGATTGGTATCCATTGCCTAATTCATATTTGGAATATCCTGCGAATAATAATGCGTTTTTGTCATTGATGCTTAGACGCAGTACTTTTTGCAATGCAATTTATAGAACGGATATATATGTACAAGCAGAATATAGACCAGATAAATATGGGAAAATACATGATATTTGTTTTCTGCAAGATATTGGAGCATCGGGGAAGGTTGCTCTCATGGATGGTGGATGCGTGCGTTGGAGACAGCATGCATCTAGTGATTCCAATAGTTTGAAAACTGGACCATTTCCAGATGAAATATTAAATATAATTTGTCATGTAAATAATACTTTCAATAAAGAAAATATTATTACGAATATACGGGGGGGTGATTAAATATATTTTGTATAAGGCTGGTTTGTTTAATTTTTCCTACTTCTTATATCAGTGGAGCGATTTAAAACGATACATAACATGGAATATATTCAAGAAAGAGTTATACAAAAGAAATGTTTTTTCAACTATAGAGTATCGCATGTTTGATAAGTTGATTGATGTAATACTGAATCCAGCTATTCGGCACTATGCACGAAAAGGATATGTAAAATATTTAAAAACTTATGATTATCGAGTTGGAGAATAATGTAATTATAATATAAATCATTTAGTTGTGACGAAGATATATGTTTGTCTACTTATGATTGGCAGGTGAGAAGTATGGCACGGTTTAGGGATTTGCGTGTAAAAAGCGGCTATTCCCAGGAAGAATTTAGAAAACTGTATAATGAAAAATACAATAGAAACTATACATCGGCTGCGATTTCCATGATTGAGCATGGGAAGCGGATGCCTGAACTGGGTGCATTGATGGATTTTGCAGACTTTTATGGTGTCAGCCTTGATTATCTCTTGGGCAGGACAGGTGAGCTTGATAATGGGCAGATTTCTTCCCAGCTGAATTGCATTGTGGAAAATCTGGAGAATAATCAGGAATCAGTGAATAATGCCATAGAGAACAGGGCTGAAATAAAGGAGAATCTTCGGATGCTGAAATGCCTGCTGGAGCAATCTGCCGTGCTTGCCAGGCGCATGGAAAAGGAAGATAATTCGTGGTATAGGTTCTGATATTAGGTGCCTGCCAGTAAGGTGCAATATGTAATGCACTTTACTGGCAGGTATTTTTTTCATACTCAATAGTAGTAATTTGTTGCATGGTGAAATTATATTGAAAATATTAATTTTTATGGTATAATTATGGCATAATTATGTTGTTAGGAGGGGATGTTATGCCGAAAATTATACCTATAAGAGACTTGAAAAACACATCGGAAATTTCTAATATGTGTCATGAATCGTCAGAGCCTATTTATATAACAAAAAATGGCTATGGTGATATGGTAATAATGAGTATGGAAGCTTATGAAGAAAAGCTATGCAGACAGGCAATTTATGCCTGCCTTTCAGAAGCGGAGGAAGACATAGCCATGGGCAGGGTAGCAGAGGCAGGTAATGCTATATACAAATTAAGGGAAAAATATGACATATAAGGTATTAGAAACAGTAGCTGCTACTAAAGATTTGGATAATATTATTGGCTACATCACAGGTAAATTGTATAACTTTACGGCGGCAAAGGATTTTGCAGATGAGGTTGAACAGTGTTATAAAAAGTTATCTGTAATTCCCTTTATGTACGAGCTTTGCCAAGATGAGAGATTGAAGCGGCTGGGTTATAGGAAGGTTGTCATAAAGAATTATATTATGGTTTATAGGATAGATAACGATAGACGACTTGTTTATGTTATGCGATTTTTTTATGGTAAGCAAAACTATGCTGATTTGTTGTAATCTTTGCTTTGAAAGATATTATGTTTTGTAATAATTATGAAATGCATCAGATAAAAAGCAAATATCTGCTGGATAAATAGAGGATATGTGGTTGGCGGGTATTTTCTTTTTTAGAACTGTTGATTTTTAGTGCTTATATGATAAAGTGTACGTAATAAAAATTGCTCTTGCGCACACTAAAATCTGTGGACGAGGAGGTAAGCAAAATGTGTAATATCGTAGAAGAATATGTTGCCCAGAGAGTGGCTGAGGTTGAAGCGAAAGCAGCGGCTAAAGAGAAAAATAGCAAACTGGATGCTATAAGAAACCTGATGAAAAAAACTTGCTGGTCAGCTGAAGAAGCGATGGATGCTATTGGTATTCAAAAGGCAGACTATCCTCAATATCTTGCTTTACTCTAATATTAGCTTAACCTGAATAATTCACCTTCAAGCCGCAAAGTTTTGCGGCTTGTTTAACGGTATTACGATATTTATGGCCTGTCAGGGATGGTGCGGATGACTGCGAAGAAGGAATACATATTTGAAGGGGTGCCTGTGCAGGTGGTGCGCAGGCCGCGGATGAAGAATATCCGGGTGAAGGTGTTGCCGCCCTATGGCGATGTGGTGTTAAGCTGCGCTCCGGGGGTGCGGAATTACGAATGGATGGCGGTGCTGCGGGAGGCATGGCAGGGAATCATGGCGGCACGGGAAAGGTTCTTGCAGGGCTGCGGAGAAAGGATTGCTGCCCAAGGTGGCAGATGCTTTTTGTGGGGAAAAGCCTATGAGCTGAAAGTGGTTTTTACGGAGCATGCCCGTTTTGCCAGGCTGGCAGATGGCCATGTTGTGCTGGCAGTGCCGCCGGGCAGCGGCAGGGAGCAGCTGGAGGACTGCCTGTATGAGCTGTACCGACGGGAGCTGGAACGGGCTGTGCCGGAGGTTTTTCCAAGGTGCGAGCAAATTACTGGCCTGTCGGCAAAGGAGGTGCGCCTCAAGCGCATGAAAACACGCTGGGGCTCCTGCAATATAAAGGAGAAGAGGGTATGGCTCAGCCTCAATCTAGCTAAAAAGCCGCCAGAGTGCCTGACATACGTTATTATCCATGAGCTGGTGCACCTGCTGGAAAAGAACCATACCCCGAAGTTTCATGCCCTGGTGGCAGGTTTTTACCCTGCATGGCAGCAGGCAGAGGGGTGGCTGAGAGGTGAATGCAGATAATGATGGAAAATACTTCACAAAGCTTTCCCAATGGTGGTACAATAAAAGAAGTTAAAATTTGTGGGGTGGATTATGGATTTTAGTGAGTTAAAGGAAAAGCTGGCAAGCAGGATAGAGTCATTGTTTTTTTTTCGCAGTGCCGAGGGGGAGGAAGCACAGAAAAAGGCGAAGCGCAATGTGCTGATTGATTCTGCCGCTGGTGCCTGTGCTGTGGCGGCAGTCAGTACAGTGCTGCTGGCTATGAGCTGTGCCTATTCTGATGTGACAGAGGTTGCCGGCGAGGACAGGGTTTATGTGCGCATCAAGCCGGGCATGGGCTCATCAGAGATTGGCGAGCTTTTGGAACAGGAAGGGGTTATTGATTCCCAGGCAAAATTCTGGCTGGCGGTGAAGCTCAATAATGCAGAAAGCAAGTTTCAGGCAGGTGTTTTTGAGCTGCAGCCGGGCATGAGACCGGGGGACGCCCTTAACGTATTGATTCACGGACGGTCTTTTCTATAGAGTGTAGCTATTACATCCGATAAGTATAAATTATCGGATGTAATAGGTTAGTTCGGTTTGAAGCAGGTTTTGAAAAAGTGCTTTAAACCCTTGTTTTATAAGCGTTTGTGGCTATTTGCTCTGGAAGATGTTTTAATGAGTTTTTGTTTACTTCTACCATCATTCCAACGGAATTTTGGAAGATTTTTGGAATATGCTTGGAATACAGCTCTGGCTCTACCGCCAGAGTTTTTTGTTGCACGAAAAAATAAACCGCAGGACTTTTTATATTGACCTGCGGTTTGAATTAGATGTTGTTTGTATTATGTTGTTATTTAGGTTCTCCAAAGACTCTCTGCATACCTTCCACCGTAATCAGCCACGTCGAGCCTGATTGCCTTGTTTCCTCGGCAGTAAATCTTGGCGGTGCTTTCTTGTAACCAGAACAAGCCTGACGAACTGTTACCTTGGCGATGCCCCAGCGTTCAGCAGCCTCTGTGGCCGTCATGACCTCATTTATTTTGCTCATTCCGTTCTTTCCTTTCCTTAACGACGTAATAAATAGCGATACCTGCAAGCACTCCCTGTACGATATTTACCGCAATTTCTGCCCCGAGCAGGGTTTTGGAGGCAATGCACAATGCTGCCATGCTTAAAAATAAAGTGGAATTTTTCATTTTGATTTTTTCGCAGATATGATGTAAAATGGATATAGGAGGCAGGGCCGAAGCCCCACCTCGGTTTTTTATTACCGGTTTAAGCTATCAATCAATTTCGCGATTGCTTCAATCACTGCTGCTACTGCGAATAACAGCTTTGTGATTGCGCTGATAAGCTTGTACCGGTTTTTATTTGTCTTTATATCTGCTTCCTCCTTTCTCAATTTCTATATTTATTATACATCATTTTTGCTTGATTATCAAGCAAATTTAATTGATATTTTGTAAAAAAATAAGCCGCAAGGGACATTTCCTTTACGACTTGTTCACAAAACATCAAATAGTTTCTTTACAGTGGTGTGCCAATATCGTGCTGTCTGTAATAACTGAAAACGGTCGGCTTTTATCTGTAAGATACCAAGGACCATCTTTTACATGGGTAATATCAACTAATTGAGACGCAGAAAAACCTTTATATCTATTCAATGTCTTATTTACATATGATAGCTTTGCTATACCATCTTCCGCAAATAAAATTCTGCTCCTTGCAGGCATTCTGCCGAAATCTTTTTTTATTGGGTAACCTGAACATTCTGCATTTGTTATTTCTCGAATACCTTTATATTCATTGTACACAGATTCGATAACAGGTCCGTACTTAAATGCATATATTTTATCTTCAAACAATCTTTTTTGTGTGCCACATAAATAGTCAGCATAGCACATATATACCAACTTTTCTAACTCTAAATGCGTACAAGAATGTTTAGATAATATATACTTCGCAATATCTAATCCTTTTAATTTTCTATCAATCGAAATAAGCTTGATAAACGTGAGCAAATTATCAACAACTTCGATATTTTCAAAAAATCTATCTTTCGTTACGACAGAATTCCAATCTGGAGAAGCAGTTTCTATGTAATGTGTCGAAATCGATACACCTTCACCGCAATGCGTCTTTATAGCCCTGATTTCTCCAGTCAACAAATCAGCCGTCATAAAGTCATCCACAACATAATGCATAGCAATCCGCATGCCTTCTGAATACGAACTGCTTACAATTATAAAATGCTTAACCAATTACGACACCTCCCTTATTTTCATTTTCCCAGTTTGTATACTTCTGCTTATATGTCTTATGAGAATTTAAGTTATTTTCTTCATCTTGTTTTGACCATACCTGAAGTTCCCAAGGAAAATGATAATTATCACTCTTGAAATATATATGTATTGCACGATATTCTCCTTTAGATGAGTCTATACATTTGTAACTAGAAAAAGTATCCTCAATATATCTTTTGACTGTATCGCAACGGAATATACTATCAATTATAATACGTATGCCGAACAAATCATTTATGCATTTATTCAAAGGTATTTTGCCATTCTCGTGAGTTCGACGGTAAATATCTAATTTCTGCAAAATTGAATTCTGTGCTTTCACTCGGCTAGTTACTATAGAGTTGCTATACTCCACCCCTCCGAAATTTAACATTAGCTCAGCTGCTTTATCATTAAGGAATGAACTGTACTTAGAAATGCTATTCATAATGAATTCATCGTTAATAGCATCAATAACACATTTTTTCTTTAGATTTATGCTTGTTGCTACACAGTTATCCCATGAATCGCATATTTGATTATAATCTTTTTGTACGATAGGAATCAAGTTATCTAAATCGCTAAACATATATGTTCACCAAATATTTATACTACATTCTATTCTCATTATAGTCTATATCGTCTAAAATCGCAATAAAAATAAGCCACTGGATAATATTGTTGCTCCAGTGGCTCGTTTTTATTACATTCCATGTTTTACCCGGTCATGCTCCTCGGCACGCTTGGCATCATTCCAGCGTTCCATGCCACCTACCAGATAGCCTGTGATACGCCGGATGCGCTCAAAAGGCACTACCTGTAGTTCGTAGTCCAGCACGGCCTGACCGGCATCGTTTGTGCCGATAATTAGCTTTCGTGGCCTGATACCGCCATGCTCGTTGGTCAGCAACGCAATATATGCCAGCACTTCGTCTTTTGAAATGCGAGGAATATTCCGTACTGTGACTTCAACGCCGTTAATCAGCATAATATCACCCCGTCCCAACATTGCTGCTACTGTGCACCGCGCTGGTGCTTGTACCAGTTGGCCTTGCCACGGAGCACATCGCCCCCACGGCTGCCATCGGTAGCCCACGGCCTGTATGCAGGGCTTTCAGCCGTGCCAAGGTACTCTAAGTCACCACGGGTATCTCCATCCCCATAGCCATCATTCCACCAGGCATAGGGCTTGTGGGTGCCAACACCGCCGTCTTCGTTGTTAGCAGCCTCACCATGAGTCATGACGTGCTTCTTGTCAAT
>JALFXV010000106.1 GCA_022786545.1 Selenomonadaceae bacterium | reverse complement strand
CTGCCATGCTAGTTTATAATCCAGCATATTAGTGAACATATTCCAGCCATTGTCTGCTACTGATTTGCCAAAACTGAATTTGCCGCCCTTCTTATGTTTCGCCATGCTCTTAACGCTGATGTCTTCAATACCGATGACATCATAGCGATCCGCAAGATAACGGGATTTCTTATGCAGGAAGTCACGGCGCTGATTGGCAATTTTTTCGTGCAGCCTGGCTACATGCAGCCTCTGCTTATCCCTATTGCGGCTTCCTTTCTGTCTCATAGAAAGTTTTCTTTGTGCCTTGGCAAATTTTTTCTCAGCTTTCCGCAAAAAATTGGGGTAATCTGCATCTGCTTCATCGGAAGCAGCATACAGACCGTGCATAGCAAAGTCCAGACCAAGAAATTTCTCAGGTATTATGGCGAGTATTTGGTTTTCGTACTCCACCAAGATACTGATATAGTATTTTCCTGTTGGTGTCCTGCTTATTGTTACAGTCTTTATGGTGCTATGCTCCATCAGGGGACGATGCAGGCACAGCCTGACCCAGCCTATTTTAGGCAGCCTGATCCTGTTTCCCTCGATTCTGACAGAGCCCTTCTGATTATTTGTAGAATACGAGGCACGGCCTGCCTTCTTTGATTTGAAGCGTGGCTTGCCAAAATGCTTCCTATTGCACCAAAAGTTGTTGTATGCCTTATTCAGGTTCATTTGAGCATTGGCAAGGGCAAGGCTGTCCACCTCCTTCAGCCAGGGAAATTCTTCCTTGTACTGCGCAGGAGTGTTGTTCAGCTTTTTACCTGTTTCTTTGTAATAATCAAGCCGGTCTCTAAGCATCTTATTATAGATGAATCTGGCACAGCCGAAAGTCTTTGCAAACATAATCTTTTGTTCAGTCGTCGGATAGAGCCTGTATCGATACGCCTTGTTCACCATAATCACCTGCCCTGGCTTTCTATGTATTTACAAATTATTTCTCTAGGAGCATCGCCTGTTGTCAGCAAACAATAGCTTCTTGACCAAAACATTTCCTTCCACAACTTCTGCCTGACTTCGGGAAAATCTTTTTTTATCAGCCTTGAACTGGCACTCTTGTAAGCGTTTATGAATTTTGATAGTTCTGTGTTAGGATGGGCGCGAAACATTATATGCACATGGTCCTGGTCATGGTTCCATTCTTCTAGAGTGATGTTATAAGAAGAGCTTATGCGAATGAATATATTTTTTGCATATTGGCTCATCTGGTCAGAGAATACCTTGTTACGATGCTTTACCACTAGGATAAGATGGTAGTATAGCAGGAATACTGAATGATTATTAGTATCTAATTCCATAGTATAATCAGTCCTTTCCATCCTATTACTGATTATACTACAAAACTATATTCGAAGCAAGTGTCTGGCTCAATTACTTGCGTAAATTCGCCAGACCTGCCTTCATCCCCCACCTAAGAGGTGGGGGACTTCTGGCAGATTAGGTTAAAGAAACAGGTGATAAAGTATATAATGGCACTCAGGAGATATACATAAATGCCGAAATCAACGATGATTCCGACATTACCAGGCTGATGAAAGTTTTTGTCGAAGACTCATATTATGATGATAAATTTCCTGCTATATCTGAGCGAAAACGTATATTCAAAACTACCGAAGAAGGAGTGAACGAGATGTGCGAAGTTATTGAACGAAATAGAGCTGAAGGACGATTATCCCTACTGGTCAAACTAGTAAGATTGAACAAATTATCTGTGAAAGAAGCCGCCGATGAAGCTGATATGACTGAAGCTGATTTCCAAAAATTAGTCTTGTCATGATATTATACAGAAGGGAATAAAATGTGCGAAGTTATTGAACGAAATAGAGCTGAAGCACGCGCTGAAGGACGTATAGAAGAACGTTATGAGATTGTAACCGATATGCTGCGTGATGGCATGAATATAGATACAGTTGCCCGTATTGCAAAAATGACAGCCGAGCAGGTTATGGCTATAGGAAAAAAAGCTGCCGTATTGTAAGTAAAAAACCATCCAGACATTTTGCCTGGATGGCTTTTTTATTTTCCAAATCAACTAATCATATATATGTATATTAATTTAGCCTCCAGCCTTTTAACGCACACATCTTCTCATGCCTGCACAGCTCACTCATATTTCCATCCCGGATAACATACGCCTCGCCATAGACTTCTTCATTCATTGGCGTAGCACCTGCCCATTTAGCTTCCAGCCGCAGATAGCTGCCATCGCACAGCACAATGAACTCATGGCCCCAGCTGTCAGGCAACGTGATATCCTCATACAGCCTCATACCATCCAGATGATTATCCTTTACCATCTGATAGTGAGGCAGGATGTTCCGCCCGGTCAGGCCAAGCCCCCTGCCCCAGCGGCAAAATTCCTTATCCGCAGCCTCCCCCGGTTCCTCCGGCTGAATATAAACCATATCGGCACTGTTCATGGAGCCTGCACTGATGCCGATTATTATCCCCTGAAAGCCTTGAAGCTTCTCACGCAGCCCAATTGCCTCAAAAAAATATCTTTGAGTTGGCACATGACCGCCAGCCAGGAACAGCACATCATAACTGTGCAAATCCTCACGGCTGATATGCCCATGCACACTGTCCCAGCCGCTGCCATGATAGCGGTAGTCCAGCTTGTCCATGCACTGCATACTAAAGCCCTCCTGCAACCAGGTATGCCAGAAAAATCCCGTCATCTCATCCATCATGGCATAGTTATCCGGCGCCGCGGCAATCATCAGGCAGCGTGAACCTTCCTTCCACACCTCATGCAGCCTGTCCCCAAAGCCATTCCACTTGTCGATGCCGTCAACTTTGCGGCTGCCGTCAAGAGGCCCGGTGGGGCTGCTTGTCAAAAAAATATGCACCATATCCAAATTCCCCTGCTTACACCACATATTCCATACTCATCTTTTCTGCCAGGCATGATTGCCTGACTTTGCCTGCCGTGACAGGCTCTCCAGCCTGCTCAATGCCTCGTTCAGGGTTGCATCCTCCTTGGCAAAGTGGAAACGCACCAGATGATGAACAGGCTCCCTGAAAAAGCTGGAACCAGGCACTGCCGCAACGCCCACCTTTTCAGCCATCCATGCCGCAAAAGCATAATCATCCTGCACGCCAAACTCCGACACATCCAGCAGCACATAATAAGCCCCCTGAGGCTCCGTAATCCTGAAACCCAGCTGCTGCAATCCCCCGGCAAACAAATTCTTCATGTGGGTATAATGAGCCTGCAATTCCTGATAATATTCATCGCCAAAGTTCATCCCCGTCACCGCCGCTTCCATCAGAGGAGCCGCCGCCCCCACAGTCAGGAAATCATGCACCTTCTTCACCCTGTCGATAATAGCAGGGCAAGCCATCACATATCCCAGCCGCCAGCCTGTGATAGAGTATGTCTTGGACAGGGAATTGCAGATAATCGTCCTCTCCCGCATCCCCGGCAGGGAAGCCATATAGACATGCCTGTATGGTGCATAGATGATATGCTCATACACCTCGTCCGTAATGACATAGCCGCCATACTTCTTCACAATATCCGATATAAGCGTCATTTCCTCCAGGGAAAATACCTTGCCGCAGGGATTTGACGGATTGCAAAGAATCAGTGCCTTAGCTCCCTGCCGGAAGGCCTCCTCCAGCATGTCAGCATCAAAATTAAACTCCGGCGGCACCAGCGGAATGTAAATCGGCTCCGCCCCGGACAAAATAGCATCTGCCCCATAATTCTCATAAAACGGCGAAAAAATAGCTACCTTGTCCCCCGGATTGACAATCGACATCATGGCTGCCATCATGGCCTCGGTACTGCCGCAGGTTACGACAATTTCCTCATTGGGATTGACCTCCATGCCGGAAAAATGCTGATGCTTCCTTGCCAGGGCCTCGCGGAAATTCTGCGCCCCCCACGTAATGGCGTACTGGTGCGGCCCCTCTGCCGCCACCTGCGCCAGCCTGTCTGTTATTGCCTTTGGCGGCGCGAAATCAGGAAATCCCTGGGATAAATTCACTGCCTCATACTGATTGGCTATGCGCGTCATACGGCGGATAACCGAATCAGAAAATGATGCTGTCCTGCTGCTCAATGGTCTCATATTATCATATCCTTCCCATAATACACACATAAAAATACATTTATTCTATGTTCATGTATTCTGCATCTATAAAAATTCCCGCTGCCTATTGACATACAGGGCAAAATGCTGTAGACTATATCACATCCTGATGGTCAGCCCATCTAGGTGCCAAGTAAATATTTTGTCATATATAAGCATATTTATAGAGATTATTTGATTGATGAATGACTCTATAGGTATGCTCTTTTTTATGCCTGTCATTCAACAGTTGTCAAAGAAGAAACTTTCTAAAGGAATCGGAGGTATTATCTATGTCAAATGTATGCTATACAACCTACAAAATTGAAGGCCCTGCCGAGGAAATCACCGCTGTCTGCGACTATCTCAAGAAGATGCAGGCATTGACGGAGAAAGACGACCAGGACTATCCCATTCACGCCCCAAACTATAATGCTGCAAGTTCTGAACGCCGCTTTTATCACCGTATGGCTAAATATGGTGAAGGCTATCTTACGGGCTATCAGCTTGTTTCACAGCTGACACCTGACAGCATCACAGACCTGAACGATGGCTGGCAGGTACTTTCCATTGAGCTGAGCAGCAGCTGGGCACCTGGGCCTTCTGTCGTGGAATCCATGCTGGGCAGAGTTGCTCCTAACTGCCATTTTTATTACTATGGAGAAGAATTTGGCTGCCATATCGCAGAAACCAATGACCTGCATAGAAAGTATTTTCATGCAGATTATGCAATAGAAGCCTATTTTCCCAATCCGGAAAAAACTCCCAAAAAACTTCTGAAAACCTTCACCCAGGAAGCCACCCTGCGCAACCGCGAAGACCAGTACAACTGTTACTTCTCCTACTGGAACAAAAGAGAGTTACGTGCCACTCTTCTGAGGCTTGTGCCAAACTGGCACTACCTTGGCATGATAGGCCTGATTGATGCCTTTGACCTCTACTGCGACAGGCTGTACACACACAGCCGTGCCCATATCCACATCATAAAAATCAAGAGGATACAGCCTTCCAATGACCGCCCCTGCACCCACTGCAAACAGCTTGCCAGCTTGAAAAACGCAAATTATGAACTCAGAAAATACAACGATAAGCTGGCAGACCTGCTTGCCCATTACTTCAAGCATCGCCATAGCGAATTCATGCCATATGTAGCAGCTCCTTACGAATTAGAATATAAATACGGAATTGATTATCACGATTACTGCAACGACCAGCTTCCTGAAGGCCGCAACGAATCAGACTACATGGACGACCTTGCTGATGCCTATGATTACGATGGCTTCGATAGCTTCGATGACGACACTGACCTGACTTTTTACGACCCATCTAATAATTAACCTTGTACAGATACAATCCCTGGGCAGGTGCCGTGGCACCTGCCTGATTTCTATCTAATGATGCCATGATTTCCCCGAAGCGCTGGACGCTGGTGCGCCCCATGCCCACATTGGCCAGGGTTCCCACCAGATTGCGTACCATGTGGTAGAGGAAGCCGTTGGCAAAAAATTTCAGCTCCACAATACGTCCTTTTTTTTCCAAAGATGCCTCATAGATAGTCCGCACCGGGCTCACAGGCGGTCCCCCGGCAGCACGGAAGGCACTGAAATCATGGGTGCCCTCTATCATGCGCAGGCACTCCTGCATGGACTCCGTGTCCAGCTCCTTGTGGATATTCCAGCTGTAATTCCGCTCAAAGGGGTCCGGGATATACCCCTGCAAAATCCGATAAATATAAATCTTGCTTTTGGCGCTGTGGCGGGCACTGAAATCCCTGTCCGCCTCCGCCGCATCCAGCACCACAATATCCGGCGGCAGGATGCTGTTCACCGCCCGCGGCAGCCTGTCCAGAGGAATGGTGCCATCCGTGAAGAAATTTACCACCTGCCCGATGGCATGCACGCCGGAATCCGTCCTCCCTGAAGCAGCCAGCTCCACGCTGTCACCGCAAACTGCGGCAAGCTTTTCCTCCAGCACATTCTGCACCGCCACCTGGGGAGGATTCTGCCGCTGGAAGCCGTTATAAGCCGTGCCGTCATAAGACACCGTCAGCCTGATATTGCGCCTGCGTGCCTTCATAATCTCCTTATGTTCAGGTTTCATTACACATCTCCAATACAATTACCGCAATTACAGCAGCCAATACACTGCACCACATACTGCCAGATACACAGCCATGCTGCCGATAGCCCAGCCATCAGACTTGTGCATGCGCATGGCCTTCATGCGGGTGCGCCCCTCACCGCCCCGGTAGCTCCTGGCCTCCATAGCCATCGCCAGCTCATCCGCCCTGCGGAAAGCCGAGATGAACAGGGGCACCAGAATCGGTATCATGCTCTTGGCCTTGGTAATCAGGTTCCCCTCGCCTATATCGGAGCCACGGGATTTCTGGGCCTTGATAATCTTATCCGTCTCCTCCATCAGGGTAGGGATAAACCTGAGAGCAATAGTCATCATCATGGCCAGCTCATGAGCCGGGAAGCCAACCCTTTTCAATGGCTTAAAGAGTGCCTCCAGGGCATCAGTCAGCATCAGGGGCGAAGTGGTGAACATCAAAAGGGAAGATACGCCAATCAGCAGAATAAGCCGCAGGCTGATGAAGAAGCCCTTCTCCAGCCCTTCATAGGTCAGGTCAAAAATCCACACCTTCATAAGCACCTCTCCCGGCACGCTGAACAGCTGGATGATAAAAGTCAGCAGCAAAATCCACCACAATGGCTTGATGGCCTTCAGCACCACCCGGGGGGAAATCCTTGACACCCCCACCAGCAAAAATGCCAGCAGGGTATTCAGCAGATAGCACCAGCTATTGTCAAACAAAAAAATCCCCACTATGTAAAAAAACAGCAGCACTATCTTCACCCTGGCATCCATGCGGTGCAGCAGGGAATTGCCGGGAAAATACTGCCCCAGGGTAATATCCGTCAACATCTTTCCGCACCTCCTGCCCTATTTTTTCCTCTCATCGCCCTGACGATGGCCTCCACAGCTTCATCCATAGTATAGATGTCAGAAGGGATATCCATTCCCCCGGACTTCAATGCCTTGACAATATTCGTAATCTGCGGCACCTCCAGCCCTGCCTGGCGGATGAAGTCCTCCCGGACAAAAACCTCCCGGGGGGTGCCCTCCATCAGCACCCTGCCCCGGTTCATAATAACCACATTGTCTGCAAACCTTGCAATATCATCCATGCTGTGGGACACCAGCACAATGGTATTCTTTTCCTGCCGGTGCAGCTTCAATATCCGCTGCATCAGCTCCTCCCTGCCCTTGGGGTCCAGTCCTGCCGTAGGCTCATCCAGCACCAGGTACTTGGGCCGCAGCGCCACCACACCGGCAATAGCCACCCTGCGCATCTGGCCGCCGCTGAGCTGAAAAGGTGACCGCTGGCTGTATTCCTCATAATCAAGCTGCACGAAATCCATAGCAAAGCGCACCCGCTCCTGTACTTCCTCAGACGTCAGGCCATAATTCTTCGGCCCGAAGGCAATATCCTGCTCCACCGTTTCCTCAAAAAGCTGGTGCTCCGGGTACTGAAACACCATGCCCACAGAGCGCCGTGCTTCCCTAGCCTCCTTCCCCTTGCCGGAGATATCCACTCCGTCCACCAGCACGCAGCCCTGGCTGGGGCTGATAAGCCCGTTCAGGTGCTGGATGAGGGTTGACTTGCCGGAGCCGGTATGACCGGCTATAGCCGTGATTTTCCCCTCCGGGATGGTGATGGCCACATCATCCAGTGCCAGACGCTCATAGGGAGACTTGGGCATGTATATATATGATATCTTCTTTACTTCAATCGACATAATGCTTCTACCAATGCCTCCTGATTAATAATCGCCCTGTCCAGCTGCAAGCCTTTTCGGGACAGTTTATAGGCCAGCTCCGTTGCCACCGGCACATCCAGTCCCAGCTGCCTCATGCCGTCAATATCCTGAAAGATTTCCTCCGGGCTGCCTTCCTTCATGATGCTGCCCCTGTTCATGACGATAACCCTGTCCGAAAGAGCAGCTTCCTCCATAAAATGGGTGATATTGATGACCGTAATACCCTGCTCCCTGTTCAGTCGGCAGACGGTATCAATCACCTCCCGCCTGCCGGCAGGGTCCAGCATGGCAGTAGGCTCGTCCAGCACCAAACATTCCGTATTCATGGCCAATGCCCCTGCAATAGCCACCCGCTGCTTCTGTCCCCCTGACAGCAGATGGGGGGCAAAATGACGAAATTCCTCCATATTTACCGCCTTCAGGGCCGCTGTCACCCTCCGCCTGATTTCGTGGGGCTCCATGCCGATATTTTCCGGCCCGAAGCCGATATCATCCTCCACAATGGCAGCAATAATCTGGTTATCGGGGTTCTGGAATACCATGCCTACCCTGCTCCTGATGTCCCACAGCCTCGCCTCATCAGCAGTATCCATGCCATCCACCAGGCACCTGCCCCGGGTCGGCTGCAGCAGGGCATTAAAATGCTTTGCCAGGGTGGACTTACCGGAGCCGTTGGTGCCCAGAATCGTCACAAATTCTCCTTTTTCCACCATCAGGCTGACATTGTCCAGGGCCCTGTATTCATTTTCCATTCCGGCATTATAATCGTGGCACAAGCCCATACATTCTATAAAAGCCATCATCTGCTCCTTATGCACACTACAACATCAACTGCTTCTATTTTACTTCCGGCGGAAAGTATAGTCAACTTGATTATATATTTAGGTTGACTATTTTTTTACCGGCAAAATCAGCAAAACAAAAAGGCTATTGCCTCCAAAAGAAGCAACAGCCTTATTATACTATGATTATTTCACCAACTCAAGAATAACCATTGGAGCTGCGTCACCACGACGAACACCCAGCTTCAGGATGCGGGTATAACCGCCCTGACGGTTCTTTACGGAGTCGTACTCAACAATCTCAGAAAACAGCTTCCTAACGACATCCTCATCAGCAAGCTGAGCAATAGCCTGACGGCGAGCTGCCAAATCACCGCGCTTTGCGAGAGTGATCAACTGCTCTGCAAGGCCGCTGATTTCCTTGGCCTTAGCCTCGGTAGTCTCAATGCGCTCATGCTTGAAGAAGGAAGTCAGAATGCTCTTGAACAGTGCCTTACGGGCGCTAGAATCACGACCTAACTTTCTATAAGCCATTTATTTCCCTCTTTCCTTGTATCAAAAAATAATGTAAATCAAGCTTCCGAATCGTCCGCAGGGCAGTCACCCTGCTCGGAAACATCACTTTCCTTTAAGGATAACCCCATAGCTTTAAGCTTGTCCTTAACCTCATCCAAAGACTTGCGGCCAAGATTACGAACCTTCATAATCTCCTCCTCGGTCTTGCTTACCAGGTCACCAACAGTCTTAATATCTGCCCGCATCAAGCAATTAAAGGAACGGACCGTCAAATCCATATCCTCCACCTTGGTTGCCAGAACGGAATCCAGCTCCGGGTTGTCATCATCAGACTCGCCGCCGCTTTCTGTCTCAACAACCTCCACTGCCTCAATCTCAGGCAGCACCGTCAGGTTCTGGAACAGCTTCAGGCGGCTGATCAGGATAGCTGCCGCCTTGCTGACTGCCGTCTCCGGCTGAATGGAGCCATCGGTCCATACCTCCAGAGTCAGCTTGTCGTAGTCAACAGCATCGCCAACACGAATATCCTCAACCTTGTAATTTACTCGACGAATCGGTGAGAAGATAGAATCCACCAGGATTATGCCAATGGTATGGTCCTGTGTCTTTTTCTTTTCAGCCGGAACATAGCCCAGGCCATGCTCAACAACCATATCTATCTTCAGGGAGCCTGCCTCGTTGACAGTGGCAATATGCAGGTCAGGATTGAGAATTTCAATATCGGCATCATGGATGATATCCGCTGCCGTGACTTCCTTCTCACCCTTCACATCAATGCGGATGACCTTAGGTTCATCACTGTGCATCTTGAGGCAGAGCTCCTTCAAGTGCAGGATGATGTTGGTAACATCATCCCGAACTCCAGGAACTGTGGAGAACTCATGCAACACGCCCTCGATTTTCACCGAGGTAACAGCTGCACCTTGAATAGAGGACAACAGTATGCGGCGCATGCTGTTCCCGATGGTGATGCCGTAGCCGCGAGTCATAGGCTCGCAGACGAACTTACCATAGCAAAGATCCTCATTATTTTCCTGTATCTCAATCTTAGGTGTTGCGATTTCGATCATGTGGAATTGCCCTCCTCAATAACTCAATGCATCTATGTACATATCCGATAACGAATGCAAAAAATACACAGAATTTATTATTTGGAGTACAACTCGACAATAGCCTGGCTGTCAACAGGAACATCGAAGTCCTCGCTGGCAGGGAAACGATTTACAGTACCGGTGAAGCTGTCAGCCCCAACAGTAATCCAGGCAGGAGTGCTGAGTGCATTGTTGGACTCAGCCAAAGCCTTGAAGAACGCGTTACCGCGAGCCTTCTCAGCTACTGCAACAACATCATTTACATCAACAAGTGCAGATGGAATGTCACAACGCTTGCCATTTACAGTAATATGACCATGACGAACAACCTGACGAGCCTGCTTGCGGGTTGCAGCCAGACCCAGACGGAATACTACATTGTCCAATCTTCTCTCCAGAAGGCTGAGCAGGTTCTCACCGGTTATGCCCGGCATCTTCTTTGCCCTGGTGTAGTAAGCACGGAACTGCTTCTCCAGTACACCATAGATGAACTTTGCCTTCTGCTTTTCCTTCAGCTGAACACCATACTCGCTGACCTTGCCACGGGTGCGGCGAGGCTGACGCTTGGAACTCTTGCCAAGACCTACAACGCCCGGCTCAATGCCGAGAGAACGGCATCTCTTCAGTGCTGGTACTCTATCAATTGCCATTTATTCTGCACCTCCCATTAAACTCTTCTACGCTTAGGCGGACGGCATCCATTGTGAGGAATCGGGGTAACATCCTTAATCATGCTAACCTCGAGGCCGGTAGCCTGCAGGGAACGGATAGCTGCCTCACGGCCGGCACCAGGCCCCTTTACATAGACATCAACCTGCTTCAAGCCATGCTCCATAGCAGCCTTTGCAGCAACCTCTGCTGCCATCTGGGCTGCAAATGGAGTGCTCTTTCTGGAGCCACGGAAACCGAGGCCGCCAGCGCTTGCCCAGGAAAGTGCATTACCATTCTTATCAGTCAGGGTAACGATAGTGTTATTAAAGGTGGAGCTGATATGAGCAACACCAAATTCAATATTTTTGCGGTCCTTCTTCTTAGGACGTACAGACTTCTTAACTGCCACTCTTTAGCCCTCCCTTATTTTTTCTTGCCAGCAACAGCCT